>DNMS01000427.1 GCA_003488105.1 Rhodospirillaceae bacterium | reverse complement strand
GCAACAGGCGTTCCGCGCCGACGCCATGGCCAAGCCCCTGCACGGCGCCCATGCGGCGGAACGGGGCGTCACCGTGGCCCTGGCCGCCGAACAGGGCGTGACGGGGGCACCCGACATCCTGGAAGGCCCGCGCGGCTTCGGCAACGCCATGTGCCTGAACGGCCTGGCCGATGCGCAGCCTGACTGGGCCCGCGCGGCGGAAACGCTGGGCCGGGATTATCTGATCAAGCAGACCACGACGAAGAACCATTCCGCCTGCGGCCATGTCCATGCCGCCGTCGACAGCGTTCTGCTGCTGGCCCGCGAACACGGCCTGACATCCGACACGGTGAAGGAAATCCGCGTCGGCAGCTATCAGAAGGCCGAGGAAATCTGCGGCAACACCAATCCGCAGACGGCGTTCGAGGCGAAGTTCTCCCTGGTCTACTGCTGCGCCGCCGCCCTGTTGTGGGGCAGCGTGCGCATGGCCGCCTTCACCCCGGACCGGTTGCAGGATAAGGCCGTGCGCGAGTTGATGACCCGCATCACCCTGACCACGGACCCGGAATGCCAGGGCAATTTCCCGGGCCTGCGCTCGGCCAAGGTCGAGATCGAAACCACCGACGGCCGCGTCGTCAGCCATTACGCGCCGACCCGTAAGGGCGACCCGGACGCGCCGCTGAGCGACATGGAGCTTGAGGACAAGTACCGCGACCTGGCCTCGGCCGTGCTGGGGGCGGACGGGGCGGAAAGCCTGCTCGCCGCCATCTGGTCCATCGACGCCCTGGACAGCGCCCGTGATCTGGTCTCCGCCCCGGCCCAGGCCGCGCAATAGCATGACCGCCCGCAACGCGCCGCGCCTGGGCTTCATCGGCTTCGGCGAGGCCGGGCCCCTGATCGCCAAGGGCCTGCTCGCGGCGGGCCTGCCGGCGCCCATCACCGCCCGCGATCTCCGCGACCGGCCGGCGGTCGAGGGCGTGACCATGGCCGCCAGTATCGCCGATCTGGTCGCCGCATCGGACATCATCCTATCCACCGTGACCGCGACGGAAGCCCTGGAAGTCGCCCGGGAAGCAGCCCAAACCTTGAAGGCCGGGCAGATCTACATGGACCTCAACTCGACCTCGCCCATGGTCAAGCAGCAGATCGCCGAGGTCGTCAATCCGACGGGGGCCCGCTTCGTCGAGGTCGCGGTCATGGACGGCGTGCCCGGCAAGAACGAAAAGGTGCCCATGCTGCTGGTCGGCACGGCGGCCAAGGACGTGATCGAGGCCTTCACCCCCTACGGCGTCAACATGCGGGAGTTCGGCACGGAATACGGCCGGGCGGCGGCAACCAAGATGTTCCGCTCCGTCCTGGTCAAGGGCATGGAGGCGTTGCTGCAGGAATGCGTCCTGGGGGCCGAGACCTATGGCGTGGCGGACGAGGTATTCCAGTCCATGAACCGCAGCTACGCCGGCAAGAACTTCGACGACCTGGCCCATTTCCTGATCGGGCGCACGGCGATCCATGGCGCCCGCCGGGGGCATGAACTGGAAGAAGCCGCCGATACCCTGCGCGCCCTGGGCTACGACGCCTTCATGTGCGACGGCGGGGCCAAGCGCCTGAAGTGGCTGTCCGAATTCGGCTTCAAGGAAGACTACGGCGACACGGCACCCGAGGATTACCGCGAGGTGTTCGCGGAGTTGCAGAAGCGACGGAAGACCTAGAAAGGATTGGGCGTCCCATGGACCCCATCAGTCTGATGATCGTGATCAGCATCGGCAACGTGGTCGCCTGGCTGGCCGCGATCTACACCAAGAACGGCACCCGCGCCCTGCTACGCAACGTCATCACCTGTTCCGCCGGCGCCATCATCGTCAGCTACCTGGCGTCGTTCCTGATCCCCGACTTCCAGGCGGTCTGGCTGATCCTCAGTGCTTTTGCAGGGGCCGTCGGTGTGCTGTTCATCCGGCGGCGGCCTTCTCCTTCGGCTTAAGCGAGCGGGGCCGGAACGGGAATTCCGTATTTCTCCAGCAAGGGCCGCAGGCGGTCCATGATTTCAGGATGCAGGGCGACGCCCTGGGCGCTTTGTGCCGCGAAGGCGGCGGCGGCGCGGTCACCGGGCACGCGCACCGGCTGAGCCGGATCACAGGGCACGGCGGCCCGGCACAGATCGGCGAGCACGCCGGTCTCTTGCGTGAAGGCATCCGCACCGGCGAAGCCCCGGGGGTCGATCAATTGCAGGTAGGCCGCGTTGCCGGCGGGCGGTTTGTCAGACGACCGGCCGAGCCCGGCTAGGCCCGAGGTCAGGGCCTCGACCAACAATCCCAGGGCAAAGCCCTTGTGTCCGGCCTCGTCGCCGCCGGCGGGACGGATCGCCCCCGGCGGGTCGGTCTTGAGAACCGCCGGATCGTCGCTCGACCGGCCATCGGCACCGACCAAGGCCGGAAATGGCAACTTTTCGCCCAGGCGATTAGCCCGTTCGATGGCGCGGTTGGTGACGGCGGCAGCACTGGTGTCGATCAAAATGGGATGGTCTCCGCCCGGCATGCCGACGGCGAAGGGGTTGGTGCCGATCACCGGCGAGGCGCCGCCGAAAGGGGCAACGGCCTTGGTTGTGGGGGCCGAGGCCGCGACGATGGCGAAATAGCCCTTCAGCGCCGCCCGCCGGGCATAGGTCGCGAGGCAGGAAATATTCGCCGAATTGCGGATCGCGATCCCAACCATGGGCGTGTCCTTGGCCCGGGCGACCGCCAGGTCCAGGGCGCGAAGCATGACCCATTGCCCGGGCAGCCCCTTGCCGTCAAGCACCAGGGCCGCGCCGTTGTCGATGATGATTTCCGGCTCGCCGTCGGGGGTCGTCTTGCCCCCTTCCATGGCCGCCAGATAGGCGGGCACGAATTGCAGACCATGGGTGCCGTAACCCAACAAATCGGCCTCAACCAGAATATCGGCCATGGCCTGGGCCACAGGTGCGGCGGCGCCTGCCTTTTCAAACAGCATTTTGGCGGCGGTGGTCAGGTCTTGTGCTGCGTAGCGGTCCGTCATGAGAATCAAATACCCGCCAGGGCCTCGGGGCTGGGCTCGATCTCGCCCGCCTCGATGCGCTTGATGACCGCGACGATGCCTTCGTTGGCGGGCACGGCGATGCCGTGGGCCTTGGCCGTCGCCACGACGAAGCCGTTAAGGTAGTCGATCTCCGTCGGCCGGCCCTTGACCATGTCCTGGGCCATGGAGGGGCGCTGTTGGTCCGACCGTTTGGCCCGCCCGTCGAGCAGAGACGTGTCGCAGGCCGCCATGGCGTCAGCGTCCCCCTGCCCGGCCGCCAGCACCTGTTCCGGCGGCATGCCCAGAAGCTTTTCGAGCGGGTGGCCTTCGGCCATCGCGACCGCGACCGCTTCCGCGCCGATGCGGATGCCGAGGCGGCGGATATGGTCGTCCGTGTCACAGGCGTTTGACGCCATGCCCGAAGCGGCGGAGATCGGATTGCGCATGCAATTGACGATCAGCTTGGACCAGCGTTCGCCCATCAGGGTCGTCGTCACTTTCGAGCTATCCACACTGGCCAGAATCTCGGACACCTTCTCCACCCGCGGCGTCACGCTGCCGTCCAGTTCGCCCGCGCGGAACACGACATGTTCCTTGCCGCCCAGTTTCACATTGCGGCGCACGGCCCCCGGCTCCCACATGGAGACGGAGATCGAGGACGCGATGCAGCCGACGGTACGGTCCCGGCCAACGACCCCGGCGATGGTGCCTTCGTTGATGCCGTTCTGCAGACTGACCATGAAACCGCCCTCGGCCAGATAGGGATGCATGCGCTTGGCCGCGGCTTCCGTGTCGAAGGATTTGACGCAGATGAAGATCACGTCGAACGGGCCGATATCGCCCGGCGGCGGCAGGTCACGGTCGAGCACGGCATTGCATTTGACCGTGAAGTTTTCCGGCTCCGTCAGGCCCGACAGTTGCAGCCCGGGTTCGCGCATGAGCGTCACGTGCTCTTCCCAGGGGTCGATCAGGGTGACGTCCCGTCCGTCCCGGGTCATGTAGCCGCCCACGTAGGCGCCGACGGCGCCAGCGCCGTAGACGGCGATGCGTTCCTCCCCTGCCATGACGGCCCCCTATTCCTTGTCGAGAGCGGCGAGTACGGCCTTGCCGAAGCCCGCCGTCGAGTTTTTGCCGCCGAGGTCGGGCGTGTGGCTGGCGGGATCGCCGAGCGCCAGTTCCACGGCCTTGAACATGGAGGCCGAGGCCTGTGCCAGGTCGTTACGCGAGGTGCGGCGGCCCAGTTCCTCCAGCAGCATGGCCGTGGACAGCATCAGCGCCGTCGGGTTGGCGACACCCTTGCCGGCGATATCGGGGGCCGAGCCGTGCTGGGCCTGGGCGAACACATGGCCCTTGCCGGCGTTGATGGACCCGGCCAGTCCCAGGCTGCCCGACAGTTCCGAGCACAGGTCCGACAGGATGTCGCCGAAGGCGTTGGTGGTGACGATGACGTCGAAATCCTGCGGCCGCTTGACCAGATGGGCGGTCGCGGCATCGATGATCAACTCCTCGACCTCGACGCTGGGATAATCCTTGGCCACCTCCATGACGGTCTTGAGGAACAGGCCGTCGGTCATGCGCAACACGTTGGCCTTGTGCACGGCGGTCACCTTCTTGCGCCGTTCCATGGCCATCTCAAACGCCTGTTTGGCGATGCGCTCGCAGCCCTGGCGGGTGATCTTGCGCACGGAAAGGGCCACGTCCTCGGTCGGCATGAATTCGCCGGAGCCCATGAACATGTTGCGGTCGGCGTAAAGGCCTTCGGTGTTCTCGCGCACGATGACCAGGTCCATCTGCTTGATCACCGAGGGCACGCCCGGCCGGGTCCGCGCCGGACGGATGTTGGCGAACAGGTCAAACACCTTGCGGAAGGACTTGGACGGGTTGACGCCGCCCTCGGCCTCCGACGGATATTCGAACGACGATACCGGCCCCAGGATCACGCCATCGGCGGCGTCGCAGGCGTCATAGACCGCCTTCGGGATAGTCTGGCCCTCGGCCTTCAAGGCCCGCATGCCCGAGACCATGGGCACCAGTTCGATGTTGAGGCCGAACCGTTCGTCGAGCTTTTCCAGCACCGGCAGAGTCGCGGCCATGATTTCCGGCCCGATGCCGTCGTTTTCCAGAACGATGAATTTCATGCGTGGTGTTTCCTTCGTGTATTTTGTTTTGCCCAGCGTTTCACGCTTGGGGAAATTTTTTGAACCGGGTGGTGCCGTCGCGATCCAGCTGATTGACCAGATTGATCTCCCAGCTCAGATACTGCTTCATGGCCCCTTCCTGGGCATCGTCCATGTCATAGGGGCGGTACCAGACGTCATTGGTTTCGTCGGCCATGTTGGTGAAGCCGGTTTGCATCTCCTTGCGGGCCGCTTTCCAAGCTTCCGTGCCGTCGACAAGCACGGCGACGTGCCGTCCCATGGCGCGCAGTTCAGATGCCGCCAGTTGCGCCAGCACCCCATCGGGCGAGGTCAAAACCGTATACCGCGCATCGGGAATCTTCTTGATGCTGTCCTTCAGGCGCGCGCGCACGGCGAACCAAGCGTCCGGGATGTGCCCGTCGCGATAGGTCAGACTGTCGGCCAAATCGATGATGACGCAGACCTTGTCGGCGATCATGCGTTCCAGCCCTTCCACCGTGACCGTTTCGGCGGCAGCGGCGTCGAGACCGTAGATTTTCGGTTTATGAGCACCGCGCACCAAAGGCTGCCCGTCGAGGGCATTTTCCAGCACATAGACCTCGGGCCAGCCCATCTGGACCAGCCAGCTTGCTGTCATGGTCGCGCGCACGCCGTCGTCACAGACGAGCACGATCCGCGCCCCCAGCACCGCGACGTAGCGGTCCCAAGCCTGAACCAACTGCCCACCGGGCGCATGACGGCTGCCTTCCAGATGCCCGCCGGTGAATTCTTCCGGATTGCGGACGTCGAGAACGTAGGTCGTGCGTCCCGCCTCGGCCCGCCAGGCGGCAAGTTGATCATGGTCGCAGGTCGGCACACCGAACCGCTTGGCGACCCGCTCGCGCACGGCCTTGGCCTTGGCCTGGGCCTCTTCGGAAAGTTGGTCGGGAAACTTCCGGTCGTTGCCGTATTCCAGTTGAAAACCCGCCAAATGCCAGCCCATGGTGCCGTTTTCCAGGGCCACGACCTTGTTGGGAATGCCCGCGTTGATCAACGACTGCGCGCCGATGATGGAGCGCGTGCGCCCGGCGCAGTTGACCACCACGGTGGTGCTGGGATCGGGCGCCAGATCGTGGACCCGATAGGCCAATTCCGCCCCCGGACAGTCGACGCCCATGGGGATGTTCATCTTGTGATATTCGGACATGGGGCGGGAATCGAGAACCACCATGTTCTCGCCCCGATCCATCATCGCCTTCACTTCCTCGGGCGGGATGCGCGGCGTGTCATAGGTATGTTCGACGAACTCGCCGAACGCCTTGGACGGCACGTTGACGCCGGAAAACACTTCGAACCCGGCCTGATCCCAGGCGTCGAGCCCGCCGCCGAGGATATTCACATCCGTATAGCCCCAGGCGATCAGGCGTTCCGCGCCCAGATCGACCAAATGCTTGTCGGCCTTGCCTTCGGAACACAGCACGACGGGCGTGTCCTTCCTGGGCACGAAATCGTCAATGCGGGTTTCCAGATGGCTGAGCGGGCAGTTGACGGCGAACAGCATGTG
>DNMS01000205.1 GCA_003488105.1 Rhodospirillaceae bacterium | reverse complement strand
TGCGCCATGGTGAAGGTCTTGCCCGAGCCGGTAACCCCGAGCAGCACCTGGTCCCGCTCCCCGGCCTCAAGCCCCGCCGTCAGTTCGGCAATCGCCTCGGGCTGGTCGCCGGCCGGGGAATATTCGCTTTGCAGGTCGAACACGGGGCCGCCCGAGACCGCCGGCCGCCGGGACGGATGATAAAGCGCCGGGTCGTTTTTCAGTTCCATGGCCATGGCTGATTATATAGGCGCTGCGCGCCCGCCGGTCATCCCTTGGCTTGGCTAAATTTCCGGGATGCCGGTGGGCGCAATTACGGTTTAGGACTTAGGATTCAGGATGGCGTCGACAAGCTGTGCCGACAGGCCCGTGTAGCGCGCCGGGTCAAGCAGGATATCCAGTTCCTCGGCGGTCATGATCTCCGCCACACGGGCGTCTTCCAGCAACAGGTCACGGAACACCTTGCCCTGTTCGAAGGCCGTCATGGCCGCTTCGTAGACCACGT
This sequence comes from Rhodospirillaceae bacterium, assembly GCA_003488105.1. The sequence goes on along the minus strand of DNMS01000205.1, from coordinate 2,040 downwards.
CATGGGCCGTGTTACGGCCGATGGTCTCGCCCAGTTTCATCATCACCGCCTCGGACAGCAGCAGACCGCCGGTCAGGTCCAGGTTGCGGCGCATGTTGTCGGCCCGCACAGTCAGCCCGCCGGTAACCATCACCGCCTTGCGCAGCGCCGATTCCGTCAGACAGCTGACCCGCGGCACGAAATCCCGTTCGACCTGGTTGGCGACCTTGTCCCGTTCGTGGTCGGCGATCATGCTTTCGAAGGCCGGCGGCACGCAGGCCCAGGCCAGGCGAACGATGCCCTGGGTAACCTCGCAGATCGCCGGGTTGCGTTTCTGCGGCATGGTTGAGGATCCGACCTTGCCCGGCTTGTGCGGTTCCTCCAACTCGGCCGCTTCCGTGCGCTGCAGGGTCGCGACCTCGCGGACGATGCGGCCCATGGTGCCGGCGATGCTGGCCAGCACGGCCGCGTATTCGGTGAACCGGTCCTTGGCGACGTGCCAGGAAATCGCCGGCGCACCGAGCCCCAGGTCGGCCATCATGCGGGCTGCCACTTCGGGCCCCTTCTCGCCGACCGCCGCATGGGTGCCGACGGCGCCGGAGAACTGACCGACAAGAACCCGCGCGGCCATCTGGTCCAGGCGTTCGCGCTGGCGGCGGATTTCGTCGATCCAGACCGCGACCTTGTAGCCGAAGGTGATCGGCAGGGCCTGCTGGCCATGGGTGCGTCCGGCCATCGGTGTGTCGCGGTGATCCCGGGCCAGTTTGACGCAATTGGCTTCGAGTTCACCCAAGCCGTCGCGGATCAATGCCACCGCGTCCTTCATCTGCAACACCAAGCCGGTGTCCATAACGTCCTGAGTGGTCGCCCCCCAATGGACGTATTCGCCGGCCTTCTTGTCGCCCTGGGCTTCGCATTGCGCGGCCATGGCGCGGACCAACGGCACGATGGGATGGCTGGTACGGGCCATTTCGTCACGGATCGCATCGAAATCGTACAGCGACATGTCGGCCGCCTTGGTGATCTGCGCGGCCGCACTTTCTGGAATGATGCCGAGGGCCGCTTCGGCGCGGGCCAAGGCCGCTTCCATGTCGAGAAATTTCTGCAGGGTCGCGGTGTCGTCGAAGGCCGCGCGCATGGCGGGGGTGGAAAACTGGTCGCGGTAAAGGACGCTGTCGATGCCGGAAACGGCCATGGGGTATTCCTCCTGGAGGCGTGGTTTCTTATTGAGAAGGCCGCCATGTTAGGGGGAACCGCGGGCAAGGTTAATCAGAATCGCTTTTCCGCCGTGACGATCAGGCGCAGCGGCCCGCCCGGCGTCCAATCTTCGAACGGATAGCAGGTGATCAGGGTCAACAGGTTTGCCTCCGGATGCAACATGACCTGTTCGGTTCGCGTGTCGATGACCCGGCGCTCGACGATGCGGTAGCCGCTTTTGGCGCCCGACGGCTGTTCGATCCCGATCAGGTCGCCGACCTCTGCGTTCTTCAGATAGGCGAAATGGGTGTCGCGGTGGGCCGAGACGACGCTGTGCCCCGGTTGCCCCGGCAGGGCCGTGCCGTCGACATGACCGGGCCCGAAGGCGAGCGTGCTGCCCGATGCCCCGGCGAGCACGATGTTCGATCCCCCCAGCCGCGCGATGCCGAGCTTCGCCAAGGGCGTCATATCGGCCCAGGGCCAAGGCCGGGCAAGCACGCTCGAGGGGGCTTGGTTGGCCCGCGACCGGTCCCAGGCATGCGCCAGCAGCATCTGCGCCGCCCAGGCCTTGGCCGGGATATAGGCACCCCAGGCAAAAAGACCCAGGCCGGCGGCGGCCACAAGGACAGCCGCCGACCTGGAAGGTGCCTTGGAGGCAGGGAGCAAACGCGAAATATGGGCGGCCAGGGCCATCAGTCGGCGCCTTCCGGACCCCGGCGGCGGCGCGGCCGCGGGCCGCGCCAGCCGAGGGCGAGAATGGCCAGCGCGGCAATCACGAACAGCGCACCGAGCCCCATGTAGGCATGGGCCGGGGTCGCCGTCTGAGGTGCGGCCGTCAGCGGCATCCCGGAAACAGCGGCCGTA
>DNMS01000094.1 GCA_003488105.1 Rhodospirillaceae bacterium | reverse complement strand
CCCTGGCGGCGCAGCTTTACGGCGAGATGAAGGAATTCTTCCCGGAAAACTCGGTCGAATATTTCGTCAGCTATTACGACTATTACCAGCCGGAAGCCTACGTGCCGCGCACGGACACCTATATCGAAAAAGACGCCTCGATCAACGAGCAGATCGACCGCATGCGCCATTCGGCGACCCGCGCCCTGTTGGAACGCAATGACGTGGTGATCGTCGCCTCCGTGTCCTGCATCTACGGTATCGGCGCGGTCGAGACCTATGCCGAGATGATCGTGCGCCTGAAGGCAGGATCCGTCGTCGACCGGCAAAAACTGCTAAAGCAGTTGGTCGAACTGCAATACAAGCGCAACGACGCGTCCTTCGTGCGGGGGACGTTCCGGGTGCGGGGCGATGTCGTGGAAATCTTCCCCTCGCACCTGGAGGATCGGGCCTGGCGGCTGTCGCTGTTCGGCGACGAGGTCGAGGCCATGTGGGAGATCGACCCGCTTACCGGCGACAAGATCGCGACCCTGGACGAGATCATTGTCTACCCGAACAGCCACTACGTGACGCCGCGCCCGACGCTCATGCAGGCGATCCCCCAGATCAAGGCCGAGCTGAAGGAAACGCTTGCCCGCCTGATCGCCGAGGGCAAGCTTCTGGAGGCGCAACGGCTGCAGGAACGCACCACCTTCGACATCGAGATGCTGGAGACCACGGGGCATTGTTCCGGGATCGAAAATTACAGCCGCTACCTTACGGGGCGGGCCCCCGGGGAGCCGCCGCCCACCCTGTTCGAATACCTGCCGGAAAACGCCCTTTTGGTGGTCGACGAAAGCCACGTCACGGTGCCGCAGATCGGCGGCATGTTCAAAGGCGATTACGCGCGCAAAACGACCTTGTCGCAATTCGGTTTTCGCCTGCCCAGCTGTGTCGACAACCGGCCCCTGAAGTTCGAGGAATGGGAAGGCATGCGCCCGCAGACGGTGTTCGTCTCGGCCACACCGGGCCCGTGGGAGCTAGATCGTACCGGGGGCGTAATAACCGAGCAGGTGGTGCGCCCGACGGGGCTCATCGATCCGCTGTGTATCGTCCGTCCGGTGGAAAATCAGGTTGACGATCTGCTGATGGAGGTCAAGGAAACGGCGTTGAAGGGGCAGCGTACCCTGGTCACAACTCTGACCAAGCGCATGGCCGAGGACCTCACAGAATACCTGCACGAACAGGGTGTGCGGGTGCGCTACATGCATTCCGACATCGACACCCTGGAACGCATCGAAATCATCCGCGATTTGCGCCTGGGGGCTTTCGACGTACTGGTCGGTATTAACCTTTTGCGTGAAGGTTTGGACATCCCGGAATGCGCCCTGGTCTGTATTCTCGATGCGGACAAGCCGGGCTACCTGCGCTCCAAGACGTCGTTGGTGCAAACCATCGGCCGGGCCGCGCGCAACCTGGACGGTCGGGTCATTCTGTATGCCGACAATATGACCGAGGCCCTGGATTACGCCCTGTCGGAAACCGAGCGGCGGCGGGAAAAGCAGCAGGAATACAACCTTGCCCACGGCATCACCCCGGAAAGCGTGAAGAAGGGGTTCTCCAAGGCCCTGGAAAGCGTTTACGAGGGCGATTACATGACTGTCGACACGGGCGTCGCCGGCGAAACCCATCTTGCCGGGCACAACCTGACCGCCGTCATCAATGACATGAACGATAAAATGCGCAAGGCCGCGGGGAACCTTGAATTCGAGGAGGCGGCCCGCCTGCGCGACGAAATCCGCCGGCTGGAAGCCGTCGACCTGGGATTGGCCGCGCCCGGAACGGCGCCTTCCAAGTTGGTCAGCCGCAAGCCGGGGGCGGAAAAACGCGTGGCCGGCGGTCCGGCCTGGAAACCGAAAGGCAAGGGGGCGCGCAAGGCATCGTCCCGCGCGCCGAAGCGGCGGTCGTAGCACCAGCGGTTAAATGGTCACAGAAACAGCGGCAGGATCAGCACCCCGATCACGATGATCGCGGCGCCGACCAGTTCCAGAAGCATATTCTCGAACACTTCGACCACCGTGCGTTCGTTTTTCGGATGGGCGACGATGAACACGCGGATCAGCAGATAGACCACCACGATCAGCAATACGACGGCACCGGGGCCGCTGGCGACGCCTGCCATCACGCGCTCAACAATATCGGGCTCATGTGCCACAGGATAGTCCAATGGCCGCCCTTGTCCGTGATGATCGGGTCGCGTTCCAGGCAGACCACGGCGCCCGGATCGAAGGCGATGACCCCGGCGTTGGCATCGCCCGCGGTCAGGAACGACGTGATGCGGCTCATGAACGGATCGTGGCCGACGACCAGGGTGTCCTCGGTCCACCCGGACGCGGCCTGGACCAGACTGTCCAGGCGCGACGACGGCTTCAGGTCCCGCATTTCCTCGACGATGCGTCCGGGTCCGATCACGGCGGACAGGTGCATGGCGGTCTGTTGGGCGCGCAGAATTTCAGAATGGATGACACGGGACACCCGCACGCCGGCCCGACCGAGAAACGAGGCCATGCGCTTCACGTCCTTCTGGCCTTGATCGCTGAGCGGCCGGTCGGGATTTTCGTCCTTGGTCAGTGCAAGGCCGTGACGCACGAGGTAGAGGCGCATGGACGACATTCCCTTCTTTGGTCTGTTTTTTATCTTTTTGACAGCACTGTTATAACAGGCCGAAGGGCACCGCCAAATGGTCAGCTGGCGGGGGCGCTAAAACTTATTGCGAAAATCGATGATGTTGTCGTCCCGCGGCGAATCGCCCGGTCCGGTGGGCGGTTCAGGGGTATCCTCGGGCGCCGCGTCATCAGCGGTGAACAGGCGTGCCGCGGGGAATGTCATCCGCACGTTGGTGCCCAGGCCCGGTTGGCTGAATATCTCCAGGCGCCCGCCGTGGACGCGTACATAGGCATCGACCAGGGACAGGCCCAGGCCGACACTGTCGGTGGCGGCGCGGGTCGATACCCCGCCGGCGCGGTAGAAAGGTTTCGTGACGAATTCGATCTGGTCGGGGTCGATACCGATGCCCGTATCGACGACCTCGATCACCAAGTCACCCTCGTTGCTCATGCGTGCCTTCAGGGTCACGGCGTCGCTTTCGCCGGAATACTTGATGGCGTTGGACAGGGTGTTGATGACGCATTGCGTGACCAGACGCGCGCTGCCCATCATCTGCGGCAGGTCTTCGGCCAGTTCCAGGCTGATGAACCTGTTGCGGGTGTCGCGCCAGCCCTCGGCGATGCGCATGCACCGGGTCAACGTCTGACCGACGTCGAACAGGGCTTCGTTCAGGGTGAACTGGCCGCCGTCGATACGCGCCACATCGAGCATTTCATCGATCAGGTTGAGAAGGTGCTTGCCGCTTTCATAGACACCGTCTGCATAGCTGCGGTAATTGGCGGTCAGGGGGCCGAGAATCTCGCTCTTCATGATCTCGGAAAAGCCGAGGATCGCGTTGAGCGGTGTACGCAGTTCGTGCGACATGCTGGCCAGAACTTCGGATTTCGCCCGGCTCTGCTCGAGCGCGTGTTCCTTCTCCAGCCGGTCGGCGATCTCGTGGTTCACGCGCTCCGTCACGTCGCGGAAGGTATAGGTGTGGAAGATGCGGTCGGTTTGCCGCCGCTCTGCCTGGACGCGGTGCGAAACCTGGCGGCGGAACCGGCCGGGCATGAATTCCAGATAGTATTCCGGATCGTAATGCGGGTTGAATCGGATGACGATGGGCGCGCGCGACGCGGTCTCCGTATCGACGCTGTCCTTCACCATGCCGGGAAACAGAAATTCCTTGTTTGCCGGCAGGAATTCGTTGAGGGCGCGTCCCGTTAATTCGCCGTCGCCGGTCCGCAGCAGAACACGTGCGGCGTCGTTATGGGCAACGATGAGTCCGTTTGAATCCGTGACCACAAGCCCGTCAAAGCTGTTCTCCAGCACTTCCTGAATGAAGGCGCGCTGGTGGATCAGGTTCATGCGCTGGCGAAAGATCAGGATGGCGTTGGCCCACAGGTCGCGGTAGGCGGAAAACAACACGAAAGACCCGACCAACAGAAGTATGGCGGTTGCGGGCAGCACGACAGGCAGGATGGTTTGGAGCATGAGCGCGAAGACGACATAGCCCGTCGCGAGCACGCCGCCGATCACCGCGCTGGTCTGCCAGCGGAGAATTTCCAGGCGCGCGCCCAGCATCAGCGTGATCAGAAGCAGGCCGATGATGACCGCTTCCGGTCGCGCCGTCTGCAGTGCGCGGCCCTGGACGAGGCTTTCGAAGGCCAAGGCCTGAAGTTCGATCCCGTGCAGCCGGCCATAAACCGGGACGGCATGTTGATCGCCCAATTCCGTCGCGGCGGCTCCGACCAAAATCTTTTTGCCCTTCAACGCATTGTCGGGCACACGGCGTTCCAGAACATCAATCAGGGAATAGCGGGGGATGGTGGTGACATCGATCGCAAAGTCGATGTTAAAGGTCTCGATGTTGAAAGCGGCGGGACCGGCGAGCAGCGCCGACATGGCCGGCACGGCGCCGCCCTGCCATGGGGCCGTGACGGACATCTGCCGAATCAGGCCGTCCGTCGCAGGCCGGAAAACGACATTGCCCAACTGGACGTGTTTCAGGAACGTCGGCAGCGGTAGCGTGTCGTGGGTATTCAGGCCGCTGTGCCGCGCGTTCGGCCGTTGCCGGAAGGCCGGCAGGATGACCTTGTCTCGCGCCCGTTTCAGGGCGTCGGCCAAGGCTTTGTCTTCGGCGGGGGTGGAGCGTGAGGAAAAATCGACGTCGTAGCCGATTTCGCTGACGCCGGCATCGATCAGGCGGTCGAGCAGGCGGGCGTGAACCGAACGCGGCCAGGGCCACACCCCGATCTTCTCCAGCGAATGCGGATCCATTTCCACGAGGACGAGGTGATGCGTCGCGGGCCGCTTGGACAAGGCAAACCCGGCGTCATTGAACAGCCGGTCGATGGGCCATAGCGCGCCGGTGGCGTGCAACGCCGCAACGACCAGGAAAATCACGGCATAAGGCAGGTGCCGAAGCACGGCTACCTTGAGCCCCCCTCGCGTCAGGCCCTTGGCGATGATCTTGCCCCCTTTATCGCCGGTTGAACTGCGGTTTTATCGATCTTGGGCTTGGGCCGGTTATTTCTTGCCGTTGCCACCGTTGGCGTTCGGGTTGCCGCCGTTGGCGTTCGGATTGCCACCATGGGCGTTCGGATTGTCGATCAATCCCGGCGGCGTGAAGCCGGGCTGCTGGCCCAAGGCCAGACCGTTGCCGCCGGTTTCACTGACGTTGGTCAGGCCGGGCGGTGTAAAGCCGGGCAGTTGGCCCAGGGCTAGTCCGTTTCCGTTCTTGCCGGCATCAAACCCGGCGGCGTCCAGACCGGCCGGTTCGCCGGCACCCTTGCCATGACCCTTGCCGGGGTTGCCGTCCTTGCGCAGCAATCCGCCGCTGACCGCACCCAGGGACCGATTCTGGCCGGAAATGTTATGCGCGATCTTCACGCCGCCCTTGTTCGCCTTGCCGATCTCGGTGGTGTTGGCGGCGGTGTCGCCGTCGGCCTTGGGGGCGTTTGGCTGCGGACCGTTCGACGGGCCGCCTTGAATATCGACGCGGCCACCGCCGGTCGGACTGACGGCGGTTTGACCAGGGCGCACGAACACGCGCTGGCCCGACCGGATGTCGGCGACCTGGACCAGGCCGCTGATGACGTGCACGACGGCGCCTTGCGGCCCCACGCTGGTGGTGAAGGTCGTCCCTTTGACAACCACCGCGACGTCGGGCGTCAGGACTTCGAAATGCTGTTCCTTGCGTTTTTCCACGTCGAACAGAAGCGTGCCCAGGACATGGCGAATCCGCGTCATCAGGCCGCCGGCGGCGTCGCCCGGCACCTCAAGGATGCTGTTCGGCGAGACGACGATGGTATTCTTGCCGCGACGCAGGACGGCGCGTCCGTCCGTATCGGTGACGATGCGCTGGCCGGGCCCGATCAGGTCGCCCGTGGTCAGCGCCACGGGGCGAATGCCGCTTGCGGTGATGTGGACATTGCCGCTGCTTTCGGCCAGAAGCCATGCGGTCCCATCGTTGGCTGCGGCAGGCCGAATCGCGGCGAAGACCGCCATCAGAAAGACTGCGGCAACGCGCAATAGCGAAGCGGGGCGGGACAAGAAATTGTTCATGTTTAACGCATCTCTGGTCTGTACCCCGGAACACAAGGGGCAATGAAGTTAAAAAGGTTCAAAAATGAACCAATAGTCCTATTATTTCACCAAAGAGCATTGATATTGTTAATTTTTTAATATTTGTTAAATTCATGTTAACCATCATACTCATGGGATGCAACATGGCCTTTGGTATGTGAGGACGAATTGCCCGATATGTTGAAACGCCCCGCGCGACCGGGTTCCGCCATTCGCCGGCGGGGCTCATGACCGGCGTTTCGCGGCGTGCGGGACTGGCGTTTTGCGTGGTCGCCGCGGCGACCTTCGGTCGGCCCGGTTACGGTGTCGCCCAGTCCGCGACGACGGCGTCCGACCCGACGCAGATTGAACAGCGCATCGATGATCAGCAGCCGCGCCGGCCCCAGACATTGCAGCCGCATCTCGAGGTTTTACCGCCCTCCCAGATCACGCCGATCAGGGATACGTTCTCGTTCGTGCTCAGCGCCGTCGTCATCGATGGCGCGACGGTCTTTACGCGGGCATCCCTGGCGCCGCTATACGGCAAGTACCTCGCCCGCAAGGTGACGGAGGTCGAGGTTCAGGAAATTGCCCGGTCGATCACCCAGGCGTACCACGACGCCGGCTACGTTTTTTCACAGGCCGACGTTCCGGCGCAGGATGTTTTGGCCGGCGTATTGAAGATCCGCGTCACCGAAGGGTATGTCGCGCGCATTGATTACGGTGGCACAGGCCGAAAAAGCGGAATTATCGCAGCCTATATGGCGCCGGTTCTGGCGGAAAAGCCTGTGCGCCTGGAAACCATCGAACGCGCCATGCTGCTCGTTAACGACCTTCCCGGCATCACCGTCGCCGATGCCAGCGTCGGCGATGGCGATGAGCCGGCCGCCAAGGTTCTGAACCTCGTGTTGGAGGAAACCGGGGTCAACGCGGACCTCTATGTCGATAACCGGGGCACGCCGTCGTCGGGACGTCTGCAAGCTTGGGCCTCGGCCTCGGCCAACGGGCTGCTCGCCACGGGCGACAGGCTGCAGTTCGGTTTGTTCACCATCCCCGACACCCCCCGCGAACTGCTTTATGGCCAGGTGAAATGGTCACGACCCTTGGGCGGTTGGGGCACCGTCGGCGAAGTGACCCTGTCGGGCAGCAAGGTCGATGCCGGCGGCAGCCTGGCCGCCAGCGAAACAGAATCGGACAGCCGGCGCATGCAACTGTCCCTGCGTCATCCGATCCTGCGAACCCGCCAGGACAGCCTGTGGGCGAGCGGCGAGTTCGATATCTACAACGTGAACGAAGACACGTTCGGCGCGACCAGTTACGAGGATCGGAACCGCATGGCCCGGCTCGGTCTGGAGTATTATCGCGCGAAGCTTCTCAACGGGGATTTCTACGCCAAGGCCGTCTACGCCCGCGCCCAGGATGTCCAGGCCGCGGGCGTAGACGGCCTTGGC
>DNMS01000361.1:3428-4494 GCA_003488105.1 Rhodospirillaceae bacterium | reverse complement strand
GGCGCCGCCGGTCGCTGGAAACCATCCGTCAAGCGGGGCAAACTGCAGCCATGAATGTCCTCGACCTTCCCGATCTGCGCCTGCATTACCTGCGCCAGGGCGGCGGCCCGCCGCTGGTGTTCCTGCACGGCTGGCCGGAGTGGTCGGGCGTGTGGCGGAAGAACCTGCCGGTTCTCGCCGAGACCTTCGACGTCATCGCCCCGGACCTGCGCAATTTCGGCGACAGCCGAGGGGCGGAGGCCCGCGACGTCGCCCATTACGTATCCGACATCGAAGCCCTGGTCGACGGCCTTGGCCTCGACCGCTTCGGCATCGTCAGCCACGACATCGGCGGCTTCCTGGCTCAGGACTATGCGCGCAAGCACCCGGACCGCCTGGCAGGGCTGTTCTTTTTCGACTGCCCCCACTTCGGCATCGGCCCGCGCTGGGTCCAGGGCCAGCAGGTGCGGGAAATCTGGTATCAGTCGTTCCACCAACTGCCCCTGGCCCAGGAACTGGTCGGCGCGTCCAGGGAAAGCTGCCGCGCCTATTTCCGCCATTTCCTCGGCCATTGGGCGGGATCGCCCGACGCCTTCGACGGGGCGGCGCTGGAGGACTGGGTCGACAATTTCCTCAAGCCCGGCAACCTCACCGGCGGGTTCCGCTGGTACGCCTGCGCCAACGACCGGCGGCTCAAGGCCGTGGCGGCGGGTGGGGAAGACCATCCGCCCCTGAGCACCCCCGCCTATTCCCTATGGGGCGCGGCCGACCCGATCCTGCGGCCCGATTGGCAGGACACCCTGACCGACGTGTTCACGGACATCCAATTGGAACAGGCCCCGGGCGCCGGACATTTCGTCGCCTGGGAAAGCCCGGACCTGGCCAACGCCCGCATCCGGGCCTTTTTCGACGGCCGCTTCGCCCTCTCCTAACGGCGCCCCCTCACCCCGTCCCTCTCCCCAAGGGGAGAGGGGGCATTGGTGCCCCCAACGAAAGTCCCCCTGACCCCGGCGCGGGAGAGAGGGCGTTGGCTCTGGCGGCGAGAGTCCCCTCGCCCCCGGCACGGGGGAGAGGGACAGGGTGAGGG
>DNMS01000361.1:0-3210 GCA_003488105.1 Rhodospirillaceae bacterium | reverse complement strand
AGGGACAGGGTGAGGGGGCGGTTCGTCAAAGGATCCGGGATGGCCAAAGAAAACCTCAACCCCGGCGTTAGGAATCGTCCATGGCGGCGGGGCCGGAACGGTCCTATCCTGATCGCCCGGAACGCGGAAAACCGCGCCGGCCACCGGTCTTGGGAGGGACCCCGTCATGCTCGATCACGCACAACTGTCCGTGCAGCCCCTGGACGCCGCCGTGGGGGCCCAGGTCACCGGCGTCGACCTGTCGGAACCGCCCGACGCGGAAACGGCGGCGGCGATCACCGAGGCGCTGGGCATCCACGGCATCCTGGTATTTCCCGACCAGCACCTGACCCCGGAACAGCAGGTCACCTTCAGCCGCATCTTCGGGCCCGTGGAAATCAACCACAACGCTGCCCGCTACGGCCTGGGCGGCAGCCCGGAGCTTTATGTCATCTCCAACGTCACCGTGGACGGCAAGCCGGTCGGCTCCGCCCGCGCCGGCGAGGAATGGCATTCGGACATGTGCTACGCCAGGAACCCGGCGCTGGCGACCATGCTCTATGCCCGCGAGGTGCCGGTGCTGCACGGCCTGACACTGGGCGACACGGGCTTCGCCAACACGGCCGCCGCCTTCGACGCCCTGCCGGAGGAAATGCAGACGTTCCTGCGGGGCAAGCGCGCCGTGTTCGATTTTCAGGGCCGCAAGCGCCCGGTAAAGCCCAGCGCGGAAGCCATCGCCCAATACCCGCCCGTGGACCATCCCATCGTCCGCCGCCACCCGCGCACGGGACGGGAAAGTCTGTACGTCAATCACGACGACTGCACCGGCATCGTCGGCATGGACGACCACGCGGCGCGCAACCTGATCAACGCGCTTTCCGAACATGTGGTGCGGCCGGAATTCGTCTACCGCCACCAATGGCGGATCGACCAGTTGGTGGTGTGGGACAACTGCACGGTGCAGCACAAGGCGATCCTGGATTACGACCAGCCGCAGCGCCGCCTGTTGTGGCGCACCACCATCCGGGGGCCGGTGCCGGTTTAGGCCTGCGATACCCCCTCACCCGGCCTCTCCCCCAAGGGGGAGAGGAGAAGGTTGTCGCGGTCGCGCGGCGAGAGTCCCCTCGCCCCCGACACGGGGGAGAGGGACAGGGTGAGGGGGGCTAAAGCCCCTTGGCCGATTGGCGCAGCAGGTCGCAGAACGCCTGGGCCGCCGGGGTCAGGGCGCGGTCGCGGGCGCGGATGAGCGAGACCCGGCGGGTCAGGTCCACGTCGGCCACGGGCAGCAGCTTCAGCCCCCGCATGTCGAGCACACGGGCGACCAGCCCCGCGACCAGTCCGACCCCGACCCCTTCCTTGACCAGATTGACCAGGGTCAGGGCATAGCGGGTCATGAACACCGGCGCATAATCGACCCCGGCGTCCTCGAAGGCCCGGCGCGTATAGGCCCAGGCGGCGGATTCCGGGGGCATGGAGATCAGGCGCTCGGCCCCGATCTCGGCCAGGGTCACGGATTCCCGGGCCGCAAGCGCATGGTCCTCGCGCACGGCGAGCATGACCGTGTCGGTCAACAGCGGCTCGATGCGGAAAGGCGTCTCGTCCCCGACAAAGGGCGACACGGCCAAATCGACCTCGCCCCGCATCACCCGGTCCATGACCTGGCCGAAGAAGTCATCGAACAGCACGACCTCGACGGCGGGATGACGGCGGCGGAATTCACCGATCACCCGGGGCAGAATGGCCGCCGCCGCCGACGGCGACGCGCCGACCGTGACGCGGCCGCGCCCCAGATGGGCTTCCTCGCGGAATTCGCGCAGCAGGGCCCGGGTTTCCAGCACCATGCGCTCGACCCGCCCGCGCAGGCGTTCGCCCGCGTCGGTGATGACCACGCGCCGGGTGGTGCGGTGGAACAGGCGCACGCCCAACACGGCCTCGAGATGGCGGATACGGGCGGAGATCGTCGGCTGCGACACGCCCAGCGTCTGCGCCGCCTGCCGGAAGCTTCCGGTTTCGGCGACGGCGACGAAGGCGTCCAGATCGGCGGGGGTAAGATTAATCATGATTATCTATCAGTTTATATAATCATCGTATTTTTCTTTCAATTAGATTGTCGATAGATTGGCCGCGTTCTCACCGGGGCGCTCACCGCCCCGCCGCTTCAGGAGCCTTTACGATGACCTTCCCCCAAATCGACAGCCCCGCCGCCTGGCGGGTTTCCGAAATCGAACAGGACAAAGGCTGGATCTTCCGCCTGGGCGACGCGGCGCGCGCGCAGCTTGCCGAGGCCGTCAAGGCCGCCTTCGACGCGGACCGTCCGCTGTTCGATTACCGGGGCCGGGACATCGACCTGGGCCCCGCCCTCGACACCATCCGCGACGCGGCGATGGAAGCCCATGCCGGGCGCGGTGTCTCCCTGGTCAAGGGCCTGCCCCGCGACGAGTTGAGCGCCCCCGAATTCCGGTTCATGAACTGGGCCATCGGCCTGCACCTCGGTGTCGCCCGGCCCCAGGGAATCAAGTCGCAGTACATTTCCGAAGTCCGCGCCGTCGGCCATACCTACCGCGCCGCCAACGGCCGCGGCTACAACTCCAACGCCGGGCTGGATTTCCACACGGACGGCTGCGACATCGTGACCCTGGCCTGTTTCAACAAGGCGAAATCGGGCGGCCAGAGCATGGTGTCGTCCAGCATCACCGCCTGGAACATCCTGTTGTCCGAACGCCCGGATCTGGCCGAGGTCGCCTGCCAGCCGTTCTATTTCTCGCGCAACACGGAACAGGCCCCCGACGAAGGCCCCTATTACGGCCAGCCCCTGTTCGACATGGCCGAGGGCCACATGTTCGGCAAGTGGAACCGCAACCGCGTGCGCACGGCCCAGGACATCGAAGGCGTGCCGCAACTGACCGACGCGCAGAAGGAATGCACGGACCTGCTGGACGACATCCTGCGCCGCCCGGAAGTCATGTTCACCATGTGGCTGGAGCCCGGCGACCTGCAGCTCATGAACAACCACGTCATGCTGCATTCGCGCACCCCGTTCGAGGATTTCGAGGAAGAAGACCGCCAGCGCCTGCTCTATCGCCTGTGGCTGGCGACACCCAATTCCCTGCGCCTGCCGGAAAGCTGGGGCGGTTATTTCCGGTCGATCGAGCCGGGCACGGTGCGGGGCGGCATCCGCGGCCATGAATACGACGACGAACGCCTGGCCTTCGAAACCCGTCAGGCCGCAGA
>DNMS01000279.1:2409-3534 GCA_003488105.1 Rhodospirillaceae bacterium | reverse complement strand
GGCGACCCGATGTTCTCGCCCACGCAGCGGATCTGGGGCTACGAGACGCCGGACGGATCGTTCGCACAGTTCGCGCGGGTGCAGGACCAGCAGCTCATGCCGCGCCCGCAACACCTGACCTGGGAAGAAAGCGCCTGCTACACCCTCACCCTTGCGACCGCCTACCGCATGCTGTTCGGCCATCGCCCGCATATCCTGCGGCCGGGGCAGAACGTGCTGATCTGGGGGGCGTCCGGCGGGCTGGGGTCCATGGCCGTGCAGCTTTGCGCCGTGTCCGGGGCAAACGCCATCGGCGTGATCTCGGAAGAGGACAAGCGCGAGTTCGTCATGTCCCTGGGCGCCAAGGGCGTGATCAACCGCAAGGACTTCAACTGCTGGGGCCAACTGCCCGAGGTCAACGGCCCGGGTTTCAAGGAATACATGGCCGAGACCCGCAAGTTCGGCAAGGCCATCTGGGACATCACCGGCAAGGGCAACGACGTCGACTTCGTGTTCGAACATCCGGGCGAGGCGACCTTCCCCGTCAGTTGCAACATCGTCAAGCGCGGCGGCATGGTCGTGTTCTGCGCCGGCACCACGGGCTACAACCTGACCATGGATGCGCGGTTCGTGTGGATGCGCCAGAAACGTATCCAGGGCAGCCACTTCGCCAACCTGTTGCAGGCGTCGCAGGCCAACCAGTTGGTCATCGAACGGCGGCTCGACCCCTGCATGTCCGAAGTGTTTTCCTGGGCCGACATTCCGGCGGCTCATGTGAAGATGCGCCGCAACGAACACAAACCCGGTAACATGGCGGTCCTGGTTCAAGCCAAGCGGCCCGGCTTCCGGACCCTCGAGGATTGCATTTCGGCGTAAACCCCATCGGCGCCCCCGCCGCCTGACATCAAGGAGACGCGTCATGGACGCCAGCGCACCCAGCGGCGGCATTCTGCTGCCCGATCTTTTGACCCTTTGCCGCGAGGCCCAGGGTGCGGCCGACGACGTGTTCGCCGCCGCCCGCCGCCAGGTCACCGACACGTGCAGCGAAAACGGCAAGGTGTCGGGCCCCCTGGTCGACGCCAACCAAGTGGCGGCCCATGGCCTGTCCTGGCTGGCGACCTATGTCGAGGGCCTGCGCCAGATGCT
>DNMS01000279.1:0-2219 GCA_003488105.1 Rhodospirillaceae bacterium | reverse complement strand
CTGATGGTCCAGGCCGCGTTCGGCGAATACCTGGCCCAGATCAAGGGCGGCATCGCGCTTTCCCAGGTCGAAATCGTGCGGCCTGCGGACATGGGCTTGACGGAGGGCGACCTCGCCCCCCTGGACGGCCCCGCCGTCAAAACCTTGATCGCAGGCGGCAATACCTCGGCGCTGCGTGCCCGCATGGGCGAGATCATGGCCGAAGGCCATTTCGGCGCCCTGGGCCTGGACGACGAGATGTTGGACATGGTGCGCGACCAGTTCCACAAGTTCGTCGAGGATCAGGTCATGCCCCATGCCCATGAATGGCATCTGGCCGACAACCTGATCCCCATCGAGATCGTCGATCAGATGGCGGAACTGGGCGTGTTCGGCCTGACCGTGCCGGAAGAAGGCGGCGGCCTGGGCATGGGCAAGATCGCCATGTGCGTGGTCACGGAAGAACTGTCGCGGGGCTACATCGGCGTCGGCTCGCTCGGCACCCGTTCGGAAATCGCGGCGGAACTGATCCGCCTGGGCGGCACCCCGGAACAGCAGGCCCATTACCTGCCCAAGATCGCGTCCGGCGAAATCCTGCCGACGGCCGTGTTCACGGAACCCAACACCGGATCGGACCTGGCGTCCTTGAAGACCCGCGCGGTCAAGGACGGCGACGTCTACAAAGTGACCGGCAATAAGACCTGGATCACCCATGCGTCCCGGTCCGACCTGATGACGCTGCTGGTCCGCACGGACGCGAACGAGCCCGGTTACAAGGGGCTGTCGATGCTGCTCGCGGAAAAGCCGCGCGGCACGGAAGATGATCCCTTCCCCGCCCCTGGCATGTCCGGCGGCGAGATCGAGGTGCTCGGCTACCGCGGCATGAAGGAATATGAGCTCGGCTTCGACGGTTTCGACGTCCCGGCGGGCCAGCTTCTGGGCGGCCAGGAAGGCCAGGGCTTCAAGCAGTTGATGGCGACCTTCGAAAGTGCCCGCATCCAGACGGCGGCCCGCGCCGTCGGCGTGGCGCAGAACGCCATGGAACTGGGCCTGAAGTACGCCCTGGAGCGCAACCAGTTCGGCCGCGCCATCCATGCCTTCCCGCGCGTCCACGGCAAGCTCGCCTGGATGGCCGTGGAAACCATGATCGCCCGCCAGTTGACCTATTTCGCCGCGCGCGAAAAGGATTCCGACCGGCGCTGTGACATCGAAGCCGGCATGGCCAAGCTGCTGGGCGCGCGCACGGCCTGGTCCAATGCGGACAACGCCCTGCAGATTCACGGCGGCAACGGCTATGCCATGGAATATCCGATCTCGCGGGTGCTGTGCGACGCCCGCATCCTCAATATTTTCGAGGGGGCGGCGGAAATCCAGGCCCAGGTCATCGCCCGCGGCCTGATGTCCGGGCGCAACTAACCCATCCCTCCCGAACGCCTTCACTCATCCCTGCCTCCTGGCCACGAGTTGGCCCGATCCTTGCGTCCTTTCGTAGGGTCAAGTGCGGCCACCCCGGCCATTTGTCCGGCGGGCAGCCCGATTTAAAGTGAGGTCATGGTCATGGGTATGGAAGAATTTCGTCGTTATATGAATGAGTTGGAGGTTCTGAGCCAGGAGATTGAAACGTCTCCCGAGTTCAAGATGACCGCCGGCAGCGTGAGCCGCGCGGAGCTGCTGCACCGTTTCAATTTGCACCGCGCGATGGTCAATCTGCTTCATTTCGTCACCGTGCACATGATGCGCGCCGATGCTCAGGACTATGATATGGAGAGCGAGCGATGGATTTTGGGCGCCCTGGATCAGGCGTCTGAGGAAATCCGCAATGGCCTCGCCCTGCCCCTGCCGGTTGAGGCGCAGCACCTTGCCGAGCAGTCGCTGAAACTGTCCAACCAGATTCTCGCCGACATCCACACCGTCGCCGCCTGAAAATTCAGACGTCCTCAGGGTCACGCCAACCTTCGTATTCCTTTTGGGTTTCCGGGCTGGGTGGATAAACGCCGATGATCGGCCGACCTTCGCGAATTTTCTCCTTGGCGAAACGCTCGAAACGCTCTTGTGCGACTCCCGCCGCACCGACCTCCGCCGCCAATTCCCGAGGAATCACCACGACCCCGTCACCGTCGGCCTTGATGATATCTCCGGGAATGACGGCGACCCCGCCGCAGCCGATCCGGGTTCCCGTATCGCCCGCCGCCAGGCCCACGATATGGGCGGGCGCCGCCGGACCCGCCGCGAACACGGGC
>DNMS01000167.1 GCA_003488105.1 Rhodospirillaceae bacterium | reverse complement strand
CCCCATCCGCCGGTTGATCGACCACCCGTCCGGCCCCCCCGATGTCCGCCGCCGCCGTATCCCATATGTCCCATCAATGCCGTCCCATGTGTTGCCTGTTCATAATCAATTCATCGCGATTGCAAATCATTCGCATTTGCAAGTCAAGAGAAAAGACGGCGGCAAGCCGTCACGGCCGGGTACACAGCCGTCCCGCGCGACCTAAAGAAAAACCGGCGCCCCAGGAGGACGCCGGTTTTCCGGTCGAAATATGAAGCGGGATCAGGCAGCGGCACGGATCGCAGCCGCCTTCACGCTGTCTTCCACATGGCTTTCGAACTGGCCGAAGTTGGCTTCGAAACGCTGGGTCAAATCGCGCGCCTGGGCGTCGTAGGCGGCGGCGTCGGCCCAGGTGTTCTTGGGGTTGAGAACCTCCGTCGGCACGTTCGGGCAGGCGTTGGGCACCAGCACCCCGAAGTTGGGATCGGGCGTGAAGCCGGCAGCGTCCAGCTTGCCGTCCAGCGCCGCGTGCAGCATGGCCCGGGTATAGGCGATCTTCATGCGTTCGCCCACGCCGTAGCCGCCGCCGGACCAGCCGGTGTTGACGAGCCAGCATTTGGCGTTGTGCTTGGCCATCTTTTCGCCCAGAAGCTTGGCATAGACCGTGGGATGGCGCGGCATGAAGGGGGCGCCGAAACAGGTCGAGAACGTCGCCTGCGGCTCCTTAAGCCCCCGTTCCGTGCCGGCGACCTTGGCCGTATAGCCCGAGAGGAAGTGGTACATGGCCTGATCCGGGGTCAGCTGGCTGATCGGCGGCAGGACGCCGAAGGCATCGCAGGTCAGCATGACGATATCCTTGGGCTGCCCCCCGCATCCCGTGGCCGACGCGTTGTGAACCTTGGTGATGTCGTAGCTGACGCGGCCGTTTTCCGTGAGCGACGGATCGAAGAAATCCAGTTCACCCGCAACTGGGTCCATCACCACGTTCTCGATGATCGAGCCGAAGGTATGGCACAGGTCGAAGATTTCCGGCTCCGCCTCATGGGTCAGGTTGATGGTCTTGGCGTAGCAGCCGCCTTCGAAGTTGAAGACCCCGACATCGCCCCAGCCGTGTTCGTCGTCACCGATCAGCGTGCGCGTGGAATCGGCCGACAGGGTCGTCTTGCCGGTGCCAGACAGGCCGAAGAAGATGGCCGTGGCGCCGTCGGCCCCCTGGTTGGCGGAACAATGCATGGGCAGCACGTCGCGCGCCGGCATCAGGAAGTTCATGATCGAGAAGATCGACTTCTTGATTTCGCCGGCATAGGCCGAACCGCCGATGATGATCATGCGACGCGAAAGATGCACGACGATGAAGGTCCCGGACGTGGTGCCGTCCTGGGCCGGATCGGCGGTCAGCGACGGCGCCTGGATGACCGTGAACTCGGGCTCGAACCCGGCCAGGTCATCGCGCGGCGGCTGAATGAACATGTTGCGCGCGAACAGGTTGTGCCAGGCTTCCTCGGTCACCACCCGCACCTTGAGGCGGTAATCGGGATGGGCGCCGGCATAGCAGTCCTGCACGAAGGCGTCCTTGCCCTGGTAATGCTTTTGCATCTTGGCGAGCAGGCCGTCGAAATGGGCCTCGGAAATCGGGCGGTTGACGTTACCCCACCAGATCTCGCCCTTGGTGGCGTCTTCCTCGACGATAAAACGGTCGTTGGGTGAACGGCCCGTGTGCTGGCCCGTTTCGGTAACGATGGCGCCGCCGGCCGAAACCCGGCCTTCGCCGCGGCGGACCGCTTCTTCGAACAGATGATGGGCGTCGAGGTTCCAAAAGGCCCGTTTGACCCCCGCCAATCCGTGGTTGTCCAATCCGAAGCTGGAAATGAAGTGTCCTGCGTTCTCCACAATAAACTCCCTGAGGATGATGATTACGCCCGTCGGCCGCGGCGATGCGGTGACCGTTTCGATTCGATGAAAGGGATGGATAAACGCCGACGTCCGCCCCCGGCGGGTCGTCACGCGCGATGTCCCTGGTGTTTCCCTGCGCCCTGTTAATCAAGGTTTCATGCAAAACGTAGCCTTCCCGACAAAAGGGGGCAACATTCCTTTCACATTTTTGCCGCCGAAAATGCCGGGGTTCAGGACTTGGCCCGCGCCTTCGCCGCGAGATCGACCAAAGCCTGGCGCAGGCCGCCCGCGTCGGCCGCCATGGCATCGAATTCAAGGCGTGCCGGGGCGTCGTTGCGCATCAGGTCCAGGCCCCAGGGATCGCAGGCGACGGCGCGCCAACCCTGGCCTTTTCTGCGCAACAGCTTGTTGGCGTATAGGTCGAGGGCCGTGCCGTGGTCGGCATTCATATGATCGATGACGCCCGCTTCCGCCTGGGCGACGGCGCGCACGGCGGCCGGGGGCGGCGCGATGTCAGCCGCCTTCAGCCATTGCGCGCGGGCGAACCCGCCGACCAGATGCACCCGGTCGATGTCCATGCGGTAGAATCCGAAATCGCCGAAATCGGCGTAGCGCGCGGCCCCCGGATGGCGGACCAGGAAGCGGGCGCGATGGCGCTTCGCCGTGGTCGGGGCGACCGTGCCGAGGACCGAGATGCGCGGCCCCTGCTGCGGGTTCTTGCGGCGCAGGGCGCGTTCGATCAAAAGCGACGCCTTTGGGTCTTTCGCAAGATTGCCGGTGTGATCTGACAGCCCGGAAAACAGAAAAATGGGCGCGCCGTCCGTATCCGGCGCATAAGTGACGAGCGAGCCGTAGGGCCAATGCGCGCGCCCCCGGAAGGTCGTGGACAAGACACCGGCACGCCCGCCCATCAGCAGGCCGCGGATCTCGGCAATCAGAACATCGCGGGGAACGGAAGGTGGGCGGACCATCGCGGCGGAATCTCCTTGAACGGCGGGCGGCGGAACCGTCCCGCCGCCCGGCATTCAAGACTGCCCGAAGGCAGGGCGCTGCTCAAGTCAGCTTGAAGCGCTTGGCCAGGGTGCCCGTGGCAAAGCCGAGGAAGGCCCAGAAGGCCGCCGCCGTGACCAGGGAGGCCGCGACGAAATGGGCCGCCAGTTCCGGCGGCACGGCGCCGCCCATGGCGTCGGCCTGGGGCGCGCCCAGGACATGGGGCAGGGCCAGCATCGCCGCCCCGGCCCAAGGCATCCAGCGTTGGACGCCGAGGAACATCAGGCCGAGCCCGCCCGCCGTCAGGGCGGCGCACAGCACCCACCACCCTTGCCGGCCGGTCAGCTCGGCGGCCATGGCGCCCGGCACCTCGGGCGGCAAACCCAGGGCCGGCGCCAGAGACACGACCGCAAACCCGGCCATGCCCCAGATCACGCCGTGGCGGCCGTCGACGGGCCGGCCGCGCATGAACATCGCCGCCGTCAGCACCAGGGCGAAGCCGATCGCCGTCAGCACGTTTGTCAGGGAGGTGAACAGCGTGCGCTCCAACCCGTCCTCGGGTGACCAGGTTTGGGCTTCCGCGTTCGCGCCATGGTCGGCCGCCCCATGAGCAAGGTAGAGCCGCCCGCCGGTCAGCCCACGCGCCGTCAAATCCAATTGGGCGTGACCGCCCAAGGACGCCGCGGGTTTACCTTCGAATGTCTCGGCGTGGAGGATGATCGGCGTGGTCGTGAAGTGCTGCAGCACCGATACGGCCAGCCCAGCCGCCAGCCCGGCCAGCAGCGCGACCGCAAAAATACGTCCTGTCATGATGGCCCCCTTAGTGGCAGGGGAAGGAAAATGCGTGGCGCGTATCGTGGGCGGCGTTGTGGATGGCTTCCGGATGGGCGAAGCCCGTGCCGAACACCAGGAACGCCCCGAACATGAGGGCAAGAACCGCCGGCGCGGCGCGCTCGGCAACCGTGGCGTGAACGGCCTGTTGGGTATTTTCAGTGTGTACAGTCATTGCGTGAAACCTCCGATTTCAAAAACGTCGCGTTAAGGTTTCACCGCTGCGGCATACCGCCCCTGCAGGACCCCCGTCCTTCGGGTATCGCGGTGACAGGTGGCAGGTCTCCTGGCTTGTGGGTCATCGTACCGTCCGGCCTTCCCGGGCGCCCCACCCCTCCTTGCGGAAGGATCCGGCGTCCAGTGGCGCGACGGTGAACGGTACTCGCCACTCACAGTTGCGGGGGCAGCCACGGTTCGGGAGCCCCCGGATTGGGTCTGCTCCGTTTCGTGTTCCCTCTTAGCCCCGGGGCCTCATGCCCTTGATCGGGGAACCACCTGGCGCGGACTATAAGGAACAAGGGCGGCGGCGGTCAACGCATTGCGGCCATCCGGCCGCCGGTTTTGCCTTATTTCCCCCTTGGGATTGGTCAAACACGCCCCATTCGCGTTAAAATTCTGCCATAAAGGCGGACGAGAGTGGCCTTCCGCCGGAGGAGCCTTATGGCAAATCCGGCGTATCGTCATTCGCCGCCCGGCGGGCTTACCGATCCCCCGCCGGCGACCCGCAAGGAGATTTCCATGCCCAGTTCCATCGCCCTGGTCGACGACGATCAAAACATCCTGACTTCCGTGTCCATGGCGTTGGAGGCCGAAGGCTACAACGTCACCACCTATTCCGACGGGGCCGAGGCCCTGGAAGGCCTGGGCAAGGCCCCCGTGGACCTGGCCGTGCTCGACATCAAGATGCCGCGCATGGACGGCATGGAATTGCTGTCCCGTATCCGCGAGCGCGACAACCTGCCGGTGATCTTCCTGACCTCCAAGGACGACGAGGTCGACGAGGTCGTGGGGCTTCGCATGGGCGCCGACGACTACATCAAGAAACCGTTTTCCCAGCGTCTGTTGATCGAGCGCATCCGCGCCGTGCTGCGCCGCCGCGAGTTGGAGGGCAAGGAGCCCGATTCCAAGGACGTGGTGCGCCGCGGCGAACTGGTGCTCGACCCCGGCCGTCATCTCTGCACCTGGAAAGGCAAGGAGGTGAACCTGACGGTCACCGAATTCCTGATCGTCGAGGCCCTGGCCCGCCGCCCCGGCCATGTCAAAAACCGCGACCAATTGATTGACGCCGCCTACGGCGAGAATATTTATGTCGACGACCGAACGATCGACAGCCACATCAAGCGGCTGCGCCGCAAATTCCGTGCCGTGGACAATGACTTTTCGGAGATCGAAACGCTGTACGGCATCGGCTACCGCTATAAGGCGGAATAGCTTGCACGCAGCACCGATCGCCGCGTTTGCCGCCCTGTTCCGGGGCTTAAGGGGACCCATGGCCAAGGACGGAACCCATCCTGAGGACGGTCCGGCCGCGCCGGAAACCCCGGCGGGCGGCAAGACGTCCGCCGCACCCGCGACAGACGCCCCGCGCGGCGGCGAGCGGCAGCGCAAGCGGCGCCTGATTTCGCCCATTTCCGTTCATATCCTGGCCATCAACATGCTGGCCCTGTCGATCCTGGTGGCCGGCGTGCTGTACCTGGGCGACTACCGGCAAAGCCTGATCCGCGCCGAACTGTCGGCCTTGCGCACCCAGGCGCAGTTGTTCGCCGTGGCCCTGGCCGAAGGCGCCATGCATCTGGACCAATCATCGGAACAGCAGGTCGCCACCAACATCCGCAACCAGATGCTGCGCCGGCTGGTTGAGGCCACGGGCACCCGCGCGCGCCTGTTCAACCGGGCCGGCGAACTGGCCGCCGACTCGCGCTATTTCGGCAAGACCCGCCAGGCGGTGGAGGTCGAACAGCTGCCGCCGCCGGGCACCGACGAGGGCGGCACCGCCGACGCCATGTTCGACATCTACGACCGCCTCACCCGCTGGCTGCCGGGGACCCTGCCGCTCAGCCATTACCGGGAAATCCCGGAACCTTCGGCGGCCGATTATCCCGAGGTCATGTCCGCCCTGATGGGCGACGACAGCCGGATCGTGCGCGCCTATTCCCAGGACAGCATGATGCTGTCGGTCGCCGTGCCGGTGCAGCGGTACAAGCGCATCCTGGGGGCGCTGATGCTGACCAAGCCGTCGGCCACCATCGACAACGCGCTGCTGGACGTGCGCCTGGATATCCTCAAGATCTTCGGCGTCGCCATCGCCATCACCACGTTCCTGTCGATCTATCTGGCGCGCACCATCGCCCGGCCCGTGAAGCGTCTGGCCGCCGCCGCCGACCGCGTGCGCCGCGACCACTCGCGCGAAGAGGAAATCCCCGATTTCACCACCCGTAATGACGAAATCGGCGATCTGTCCCATGCGCTGCGCGGCATGACGGCGGCGCTGTGGACCCGCATGGACGCGATCGAGCGATTCGCCGCCGACGTCGCGCATGAAATCAAGAACCCGCTGACCAGCTTGCGCAGCGCGGTCGAGACCGCGGCCCGGATCAAGGACGTGGACCAGCAACGCAAGCTGATGTCGATCATCCAGGACGACGTCGGCCGCCTGGACCGCCTGATCTCCGACATTTCCGACGCGTCCCGCCTGGATGCCGAACTGTCGCGTTCGCACCGCGAGCCGGTCGACCTGGCCGGCATGCTGTCGACCCTGGCCGATGTCCATGCGACGACGGCGGCGGACGGCGGGCCGAAACTGGTGCTGGAGATCATGGACGGCCAGAAGCTGTCGGTGCAGGGCATGGAAGGCCGCCTGGTCCAGGTGTTCCGTAACCTGATCGCCAATGCCGTGACCTTCAGCCCGCCGGGCGGCGCCATCCGCATCACCGCGTCGCGCGACCGCAAGGCCGCGGTCGTCACCATCGACGACGAAGGCCCCGGCATCCCCCCCGGCAAGGAAGAGGCGATTTTTCAGCGCTTCTATACGGAGCGCCCGCAGGGGGAAAAATTCGGCACCCATTCGGGCCTGGGCCTGTCGATCTCGCAGCAGATCGTCGACGCCCACGACGGCACCATCCGCGCCTCCAACCGCCTGGGCGCCGACGGTAAAATTCTGGGCGCGCGGTTTACGGTGACCCTGCCCACCGCGTGAGCCGGACAAAAATCCACACCCTCCCCCTTCTTCCTCACCGTCTCCGTGTCTCTGTGGTTCAAAAAGGAAAACCACAGAGGCAGTGCGGCAATGAGAAGAGCCTAGGTTTGCTTCTTGAGACTGACCAGGATGGTGTCCGCCGCCATCTGCCCGCCGACCCGTTCGCGGTTTCGGTGATCGGCCAGGATGCGGCGGAAGTCGCCCCAGTTGGCGAGCACCACCGGCAGACGGGCGAGGCCGCGGACCCGGCCTTCGCCCCGCACCTTGTCGCAGGTATGCTTGAGCGCCCGTTTCCAGGGCGCCTTGGCCTTGGGCATCCAGGTTTCCAGATCCAGCCCCAGCACCCGCGCCAGGCCGTCGAGGGCCTGGATGTTCCACCGCGTCATGTGGTGGGGCGGCAGGTTCATGACGTCGTCGTGCAGGTATTCGCGGCTCATCGGTGAATAGGGCACGGAAAACAGGATGCGGCCCTTCGGCGCCAACAGGTTTTTCACGGCCCCCATGAGGGCCCCGGGCGTCGCGACATGCTCCAGAACATGGCTGAGCACCACGGCGTCGTAGGTCCCGGCGGCCTTGGTGATGACCTGTTCCAGGGTGTCGCGGCGCACGTCGAGCCCGCGCGCCTGCGCCTTCTTGACCGAACTTTCCGACAGGTCGATGCCCTGGGCCGTGACCCGGGGCAGGTCTTTCAGGGTTGCCAGGAAATCACCCTGCCCCGCGCCCAGTTCCAACAGGCGCAGCGGCCGCGCCTCCGCCGCCAGCACGTTTTTGATCCGCGCCCATTCCCAGCGCCCTTGGGCGTGGTACTTGGCGAACCCGGTCAACCAGTCGTAGAACGCCGTCCCCCCTGCCAACATGGGGTCCGCATAAACCAGGGCGCAGTCGGCGCAGCGCACGATGTCGTAATCGCCGGGCACGGCACCCGCGGGCGGGGGCGCCCCGAACACGGCGTTAAGCCCGCGCGCGATCTCGTCCGCGCCAAGGTGGCGGATCACGGCGCCGGGGCCGGAACAGACGGGGCAATTCGCGGTCATGGCCGCCCTTATACCCCCAGACGGCGGATCAGTAATTAACCGATTCGCCTGACCCGCCGTCGACCGCGATGCACTGACCGGTAACCATCCCCGCCATGGGCGAGCAGAAGAACAGCACGGCGTTGGCCATGTCCTCGGGCGCCACCAGCCGGCCCATGGGGATTTCCTGTTCCCGCTTGGCCATGGCGTCTTTCAGGCTAATGCCCGCATCGTCGGCTTCGCGCTGGAAAATCTGCATGACCCGCTCCGTCGCCGTGAAGCCGGGATGCACGCAGTTGATGGTCACCCCGCCCTTGGCGGCGCGAGTCGCCAATTGCTTGGTGAAGTTGGCGACGCCGGCGTTGACCACGCCGTTGGTCACCCGCAACGGCGCGACGATGCGCGCCGTCATGCCGCCGATGTTGACGATGCGCCCCCAGCCCTTTGCCTCCATGCGCGGCAACAGAATCCGCGCCAGGCGGATATAGGCCATCAGCTTGACGTCGATGTGGTAGCGGAACAGCTCGTCCGTTTGCTCGTCGAAGGGGGCCGCGGTCGAGGTCACGGCATTATTCACCAGGATGTCGATCCCGCCGGCGGCGGCCAGGGCCTGGTCGGCGAATTTTTCCACATCCTCCAGCTTCGACACGTCGGCCTGAAACGGCCAGGCTTCGACCCCAAGTTTGCGGATGTCCGCCGCCGTCGCCTCCAGGCTCTCCATCATGCGCCCGCAGAGCGCGATATTGGCCCCCTGCTTGGCCAGGGTCAGCGCGATGGCGCGGCCGATGCCGCGCGAGCCGCCGGTGACGAAGGCGGTCTTGCCCTTCAATTCGAAATCCATGTGTTCAACCCTCCCGTGAGGTTCTGCGATGCCCCCGCTTGCGCGCAGCATGGCGCAGCGGAACGGCCCCGTCCACGGGGGGCCTTGTGAATTTTCCCCACGCGCGGGCGGTTTTCAAAAAACCGGGACAAGAAAATGTGCCGATAGCGCCGG
Source organism: Rhodospirillaceae bacterium (assembly GCA_003488105.1). The sequence continues at coordinate 899 of DNMS01000167.1, read as the reverse complement.
TGGGTGTTTTTAAGTCTCAAGAATTGGCTGGACAGGACCGGCAAGCCATTCCAACCTCCCCGCTTATGCGGATGGTCCACGAACAAGTCCATGCCACCTGCGTCGCCATCGGCGGCGCGGGCGTCCTGCTGCGCGGCCCGTCGGGGGCGGGCAAGTCGGATCTGGCGCTGCGCCTGATTGACGGGGGCGGCACCGACGGCCCCCGCCTGGTCGCCGACGACCGGGTTGATCTGAGCCTGCGCGCCGGGCGCGTCTGGGCGCAGGCACCTGGGCCTCTCAAGGGCCTGTTGGAAGTGCGCGGCGTCGGCATCATGCCCATGAAGGCCCTGGACGAAGCCCCCATCGCCTTGGTCTGCGACCTGGTCGCTCCGCCTTTGGTCGAGCGCCTGCCCGAAGTCGTGACGACCCCGATCCTGGATCTGGATATTCCCTTCATCCGTCTGGCCCCGTTCGAAGCCTCGGCCCCCGCCAAGATCCGCCTGGCGCTGCGCCGCCTGCCCTGGGAAGCGGTGGACGGTGACACCGGTATCATCGCGGGCCGCATCGGAGAACACTCATGACGTCCGGCAACGAACAGGCGGCGCCGACCGGAAAACTGCCGCTGGTGCTGGTCACCGGGGTGTCCGGCGCGGGCAAGTCATCGGCCCTGAAAGCGCTTGAGGACATGGGGTTCGAGGCCGTCGACAACCTGCCGCTGTCATTGATGGGCCGGCTGGTCGCCCCCGGCGCGTTTCCCCATCCCATCGCCGCCGGCGTCGACATCCGCACCCGCGAGTTCGGGGCCGAGGCGTTTTTGGAACAGGTCGCGGAACTGCGCGCGCGCGCCGATGTCGACGTGAAGGTCCTGTTCATGGACTGCGACGATCAGGTGCTGACCCGCCGCTATGCGGAAACCCGCC
>DNMS01000143.1:4602-14876 GCA_003488105.1 Rhodospirillaceae bacterium | reverse complement strand
GGGCCAGGGCCTTGGTGAAGCCCAGGTCGCCGGCCTTGGCGGCGGCATAGTTGGTTTGCCCGAATTGTCCCTTCTGACCGTTGATCGAGCTGATCGACACGATCCGCCCGAAGCCCGCACCCCGCATGTCGTCAATGACGTTGCGCGTGAGGTTGAACAGGCCGGACAGGTTGGTGTTGATCACCGCGTCCCACTGTTCTTTGCTCATCTTGTGCAGCGGCACGTCGCGGGTGATGCCGGCGTTGTTGACCAGCACTTCCACGGCACCCAAGTCGGCTTTGATCTGGGTCAGGGCAGCGGCGACGGCGTCGAAGTCGCCGACGTCGAACTTGTAGACGGGAATGCCCGTTTCGTCCTTGAACTTGGCGGCGGCCTCGTCATTGCCGGCGTAATTGGCGGCGACGGTGTATCCGGCATCCTTCAGGGCAACGCTGATTGCCTTGCCGATCCCGCGGGTGCCCCCGGTAACCAATGCGACGCGTCCCATGTCACTCTCCCTTGAACTTTATGGCGAAAAGGGGCGCCGCCTCCCCTGCCGATCGGCGCCCCGTTATTTTCTGCGTGTTAGTCGCGTTCGACGCACATGGCGATGCCCATGCCACCGCCGATGCACAAAGTGGCCAAGCCCTTCTTGGCGTCGCGTTTTTGCATTTCGTACAGCAGCGTGGTCAGCACCCGCGTGCCGGAAGCCCCCACCGGGTGGCCCAGCGCAATGGCGCCGCCGTTGACGTTGACCTTGGCGGTATCCCATCCCAGGTCTTTGTTGACGGCGCAGGCCTGGGCGGCGAAGGCTTCGTTGGCTTCGATCAGGTCCAGGTCGCCGATCGACCAGCCGGCCTTTGCCAGGGCGGCCTTGGAGGCCGGGATCGGGCCCGTGCCCATGACGGCGGGATCGACGCCGGCGGTGGCCCAGGAAACGATGCGGGCCAGCGGCGTGATGCCGCGCTTTTCGGCGTTTTTCAGGGTCATCAGGACGGTCGCGGCGGCACCGTCGTTGATGCCGGACGCGTTGCCGGCGGTCACCGTGCCTTCCTTGTCGAAGGCGGTGCGCATGCCGGCCAGTGCTTCGGCCGTGGTGCCCGGCTTGGGATGTTCGTCCGTATCGACCACCGTCTCGCCCTTGCGGGATTTGATGGTGACGGGGCAGATCTCGTCCTTGAATCTGCCGGCTTCCATGGCGGCGGCGGCCTTCTGCTGCGACGACAGGGCGAAGGCGTCCTGTTCATCACGCGTCAGCTGCCAGCGCTGGGCCACGTTTTCCGCCGTGGTGCCCATGTGGTAGCCGTGGAAGGCGTCGGTCAGGCCGTCCTTGATCATGCTGTCGATCATTTCGGCCGACCCCATCTTGGTGCCGTTCCGCATGTTCATCACATGGGGGGCCTGGCTCATGCTTTCCTGGCCGCCGGCGACGATCACGTCGGCATCGCCAAGCTTGATGGCCTGGAAGCCGAGCGCCACGGTGCGCAGGCCCGAGCCGCACAGCTGATTGATACCGTAGGCCGTGGCTTCCACCGGGATGCCGGCGTTGACGGCGGCCTGGCGGGCCGGGTTCTGGCCGGCGCCGGCCTGCAGAATCTGGCCCATGATGACTTCGTTGACGTCCTCGGGCGCGACGCCGGCGCGCTCAAGCGCGGCGCGGATGGCGACTTCGCCCAGGTAATGGGCGGGGACGGAACTGAGGCCACCGTTGAAGGCGCCGATGGCGGTGCGTGCGGCGCTGGCGATTACGACTTCAGACATTGTTCTCTCTCCTCAACATGAATACATCCCCCAAGCATGGACCGTGGCCCCGCGAGGCGGCTGCAAAAACGCGGCTTCGCGGTGCCGCGCTGAATTGAAACCGTTTGGATGTTTGCCTTGCGTGGCCGTTTTAGACGGCCTTCGTCCCTCTGTCGGTTATATGGCGCATCCCTGATGGATACAAGGATGATCCCTGGGCCACCTTGACGCAGGTCAAGATGTGGGCGTGGAGGCGGATAAAAGCCAGTCCGACAGCGGTGTAAACAGCATTTCATGCGCGCTGCTGCCGGTGACCAGGCCGATATGTCCGGCGTTGATCGGCAGCACCCTGGCGTCGGGCAGGCCGGACGCCAAGGCGTGGCTCGATCCCGGCGGCACGAGATGGTCCTTTTCCGGGACCACGACCAGGGCGGGGCAGGAGACCCGGTCCGGGCGGATGACGTCGCCGCCGACGATCCATTCGCCCCGGGGCGGCGTGTTGCGCAAGTGCCAGTCACGAAAGCATTCGAGCGCCACCGGCCCGGCCAGAACGATGCCGTCGTTGAGCCAGTCCTCCAACTGCACGAAGCGCCTGGCGGCCTGGGTGTCCGGGGGCATCTCGGCGAAGCGGCGGAACTTGGCGGGGGTCATGTAGGGATCCAGGCCCGCGAACATGGCCTGCATCATGTCGACGGGCAGCACGCCGGCTTTGGCCACCGTGTCCTCCAGCCGGGGCATCATGCCCGCGAGCACGCGCACCAGATCGCCCTGGGCGACGTGAAAATCCCAGGGCGTGGCCAGCGTCACCAGGGCGCCGACGTGCTTGGGGCGCAATTGGGCCAGGGCCAGGGCCAGCAGCCCGCCCATGCAGTATCCGGCCAGGGCCACCGGCCCGCCGTTGAGGGCGACGGCGACATCGAGCGCGCGGGCGAGCCGCCCGGTGATGTAATCGGTGAGGGTAAAGGCCGTTTCCGCGCCTTCGGGGGCGTCCCAATCGATGACCAGGGGGCGCAACCCCCGTGTCGCCAATGACCGCAGGAGGCTTTGGTCATGGTCCAGATCGAGAACCCAGAAGCGGTTGACCAGGGACGGAATGACCAGGACCACGGGGCCTTCGGGGTTTGACGCCTCTGGCACGGCGCCGTAATCGAGCAGGCGGGTCGAGCCCTCATGCCAGATCACCGGCGGTTCGGCCGGGCGGGCCGTGCGGGGGGCCGTGCGGTACTTGCGCACGCCCCGGGTGAATTGGTCCAGGCGCTGGCGCGCCTCTTCCGTGACGGCTTTGTAGAAGGCCTCAGGCGGAACGTTTTGAAGGGCCTTTTCCAGGTCCCTTGCGCGCGTCGCCAGTTCCGGACTCAAGGGCGGCAAGCCGCCGTTCGATGCCGTCAAGGCGGCGAGCGAGCTCAGCCATGTCGAGGTCTGCACCGCCATGTGCAGCGCCAGGGGCCGGGGTCCCGGGACCGCCGGGGGCCGGGGCGGCGGCACCGCGTCCGTCGTCTGATGGGTCATGGGTCGAAGGTTCCGTGCTGGGGCCGGATGTCGTAGGGGTGGGGGGTTGCTTGCCGGCGTTGATCGCCTGCTGCGCCAGGGCCGCGAAGGCCGTTGCCGAGCCGGTCATCATCTGCGTCATCTGCGACATGGTTTCCGTGACCTTGGGGTCGGCGGCCATGGACTGCATGTGGTCCTGCCACAGGTCCAGGTACTGTTTCGCCAGTTGGTCCAGGTCCGGTTGATCGGCCATGGCGGCTTCCTTGTCTCCGCGCGTGTTGCTGGGGGCGTCCGGTGGGCTCACTATACCGTCGGCCCCGGGGTCGGGGAAACTTTCATTGCGGCGCAGCAATGGACGCGGTATTTTGCCGCGTTGCAACGCGTTTACCTGGGGGAAACCGATGGCGGAAAAAAAGCCTGCCGAGGGCGAGCCGATTATCATCAAGAAGTACGCCAACCGGCGGCTCTATAATACGGCGACGTCGAGCTATGTGACGCTCGATTACCTGTCCCAGATGGTCAAGGATGGTGACGAATTCGTCGTCAACGACGCCAAGACCGGTGAGGACATCACCCGCCAGGTCCTGACCCACATCATCGTCGAAGAGGAAAGCAAGGGCACCAACCTGTTGCCCATCGGCTTCCTGCGCCATCTCATCAGCTTCTACGGCGACAGCCTGCAGGCCGTGGTGCCTAATTACCTGGAACAGACCATGCAGTCTTTCGCGACCAATCAGGAAACGCTGCGCAAAACGATGGAGGATGCCCTTGGGGGCTTCAATCCGTTCGGTCAGTTCGAGGAAGTGTCGAAGCAGAACATGGTCCTGTTCGAGAACGCCATGAAGATGTTCTCGCCGTTTCCCATGCCGACGCCGCCGACCGGCACGCCGAAGGGCGACGCCGCGCCGCAGGGCGGTGCCGCACCCCAGGGCGGGGCCGACATCGACGACATGCGGGCCAAGTTGGAAGAGATGCAGCGTCAGCTTGATTCCCTGTCCGGCGACAAGAAGTAGCCCTACCGCCTCAGTCCAGTTCCCGGACGACCCGGAAACTCAGCCAGTAGCTTTTTACCGCAGCAGGGTTCTTGGCCCGTGAGGATGAGCGCGACTGGCGGGAGAAATAATACCAGGATCCGCCCCGGATCACCCGGATGGCGCAGTCCCCTTCGGTGCGGGCCGAGCCATCGCGCGGCGCCCCGTTGTAGTGGGGGATCCAGCAGTCCGAGACCCATTCATAGGCGTTGCCGTGCATGTCGTAGAGCCCGAAGGGGTTGGGCTTGTACTGGCCGACCGGGGCGTTGCGGTGGCCGGGCACGGCGCCGGTGCATTTGCGGCAATTGATCAGGCCGTCGTCCGGGTTGTCGCCGAACCAATATGCCGTGGTCGATCCGGCCCGTGCGCCGTATTCCCATTCCGCTTCCGTCGGCAGGCGGTATTTGTGCCCGGTCTTCTGCGACAGCCACTTGGCGTAGCCCTCGGCCATGTGGAAATCGATGTTCATGATCGGCTGGCGGCCGCGCCCCCAGTTGTGGTCGTGGGGGTTTTCCGAACATCCTTTTTCGATCAGGCAGGCTTCCCAATTGTCGAAGGTGATTTCGAACCGGCTCATGGCGAAGGGCTTTTTGATGAACACGGGGTGCTTGGGCTGTTCCGCCGGCAGCAGGTCGCTGCCCATGATGAACGCCCCCTTGGGCAGGACGACCATCTCCGGGCAGACGTCGCAGTCCTTGAACACCTTGGGGGCGGTTGGCGCCGGTTTCGCCGCGGGCTTGGCGGCCGGTGTCTGGGCTTGGGCCGGGACGGCAAGCAGGGCCAGCAGAAGGGCCGTGATGCGCAGGACGGGAAGAGTGCGGAAAAACATGACGTGTTGATTCGCCCAAAATGGAATGCGGTTCTGATAGGATAATCATATACGACCGTGCGGTCGATGGCGGCAGGAGATATCTTGCGGCGCGCCAAACGATGAGGTCTTGAGATTATGACGGCTGCGAGCGACGAAGGGTTTGTGTTTACCGGGGTGCTGGACGGCGAGGGCGGGGCGCGCCTGCTCGAGGTCGACCAGTTGGCCGTGCAGCAGGAAAAAGGCCGGGTCGAATGGGTGCATCTGGACATCACCAAGGAACCTGCCCGCCAGTGGCTGCATGACCAGCCGGACCTGCCGGAACTTGCGGTCGAGGGTCTGCTCGCGCCGGATACGGAGCCGCGCTACGCCGAACTGGACGACGGCATCCTGCTGATCCTGCGCGAGGTCAACACCCACGAAAACGCCGATCCCCACGACATGATCTCGCTGCGTCTGTGGATCGGGCCGGCGCGCATCATTTCGGCCCGCCTGCGCCATCTCGCCGCGATCGAGGACATCAAGGTCGCGCTGGCCAAGAAATCGGGGCCGGGGTCCGTGTCCGAATTTCTTTGCGCCGTCGGCCACAACATGGCCAAGGAGAAGGCCCAGATCATCGCCGGCGTGGCCGAGGACCTGGACGAGATCGACGAGGACCTGGCCCAGGCCGACAACACCAAGACCCTGCGTCCGCGCATCGCCAAGCTGCGCCGCCGGGCGATCCAGCTGCACCGCTTCTTCAAGCCGCAGCGCGCCGCCTTCGCCGACATCGCCGAGCGGCGCCCGACCTGGATCGGCGAATCGGCGGCTGACGAGCTGGCCGAACTATCGGCGGAATTCGGGCGCCTTGCCGCCGACATCGAAGCCATTCTCGGGCGCGCCCAGGTGACCCAGGATGAATTGCGATCCCTGGAAAATCAGCGGGCGACGGACATCACCACGACGCTGACCGTGGTCGCGGCGATCTTCCTGCCGCTGGGGTTCGTGACGGGGCTTCTCGGCATCAATGTCGGCGGCATTCCGCTTGCGGAATCAAAGGCCGGGTTTTGGGCGGTCTCAATCGGACTGGCCGCGCTGGGCGTCGGGCTCTGGCTGTACTTCCGCAACCGCCGCTATCTCTGATCCTCGCCGGACTTCAACCTTGCATAGGCCCAGCGCGCCGCACCCGCGACCAGATCGGACGCGTCGCCGGTCAGGTCTTCTGCCAGAGAGGTCAATGACGGGTCACCGGAATTGCCGACCGCGATCATCACGTTCCGGACAAACCGGTCGCGCCCCGTACGCTTGACCGGCGAGCCCGCGAACATTTCGCGGAACGCCGCGTCATCCAAACGCGCCAGATCGGCGAGTGCCGGTCCGTCCAGCCCGGGGCGGGGGGCGAAGGCGGGTTCGTCCGTGGGGGCCGCGAACTTGTTCCACGGACAGGCGGCCAGGCAGTCGTCGCAGCCGTAGACATGGTTGCCCATACGGGCCATCAGGTCGGGCGCGATGGCGTCCTTGTGTTCGATGGTCAGGTAGCTGATGCAGCGCGTCGCATCCAGACGATAAGGCTCGGGAAAGGCGTCCGTCGGGCAGGCCCGCATGCAGGCGTCGCAGGACCCGCAATGGTCGGCCTCGGGACGGTCGGGTGGCAGTTCCAGCGTGGTCAAAATCTCGCCCAGGAACAACCAGGACCCGTGAGTCCGCGACACCAGGTTGGTGTGCTTGCCCTGCCAGCCGATCCCGGCGCGCTGGGCCAACGGCTTTTCCATCAGCGGCGCGGTGTCGACGAAAACACGCACGTCGGGCGGGGTGTCCCGGTCCTGGGCGGCTTCGGCCTGAAGCCAGCGCGCCAGCTGCTTCAGGCGCTTCTTGATGACGTCGTGATAATCCTTGCCCTGGGCATAGACGCTGACGGCCCCCTTGTCCGGCTGCCCGGGAATGTTCATTGGATCGCCCGGGGGGCCATAATTTCGCGCCAGCACGATCGCCGTGCGCGCTCCCGGCACCATGGCTTCCGGATCGCCGCGCACCGCACCCCGGGGACCGTCGGCCATCCAGGTCATGCCGCCGTGGTGCCCGGCCTTCAGGAACGCCTCCAACGCCTGGCGGTCGCGGGGGGCGGCCCGGGTGTCCGTGACCCCGACGGCGTCGAAGCCGAGGGCCCGGGCCTCGTCGATCAGGCGGCGTTTCAGAATGTCTGGTGAATCTGGGCTCATCCGGTTCTCGTGCGCGTCGCGGCAATATGCTAGGCAGGGGACACTACCACACAGACATACCTGGAGAATGACCCCGTGGTGAACGGTGAAACAGCCGTGGTTCTGTTGTCGGGCGGACTCGATTCCACGACCGTCCTCGCCATTGCGCGGGACAAGGGCTACCGCATCCTGGCCCTGTCGTTCCGCTACGGGCAGCGCCATTCCGTTGAATTGGACATCGCCGCGCGCGTCGCCCGGCAGATGGGCGTGGCGCGTCACGCCGTGGCCGATATCGACCTGACCGTCTATGGGGGATCGGCCCTGACCGCCGACATCGAGGTGCCCAAGGACCGTGACGCCGACGCCATGGCCGACGGCATCCCGGTCACCTACGTGCCGGCGCGCAACACCATCTTCCTGGCCCATGCCCTGGCGCTGGCGGAAACGGGCGGGGCGCGAAACATCTTCATCGGCGTCAACGCGCTTGATTATTCCGGTTATCCCGATTGCCGTCCGGCCTTCATCAAGGCGTTCCAGCGCCTGGCCAATCTGGCCACCAAGGAAGGGGTCGAGGCGATGGCCCGCGGCACGGACGGCCCGTTCCACGTGCAGGCGCCGCTGATGGATATGACCAAGGCGGAAATCATCCGACACGGTATGGCGTTGGGTGTCGACTATGCCCAGACGTGGAGCTGCTACGACCCGCATCCGGCCGCCGGCGGCGCGGTGGACGCGCCGGTCCATTGCGGACGCTGCGATTCCTGTCAGCTGCGCAAGAAGGGGTTTGCCGAGGCCGGGGTCGATGACCCCACGGCCTATGCCGTCTAGACCTGCGCGCCGCCGGCGGAGAAGGCGAGCATCAGGCCCAACAGGGCGCCGATGCCGAGCAGCACCACGTTCAGCGCCTTGCGCAGGGTAGATGGCTTGAGGACGGGCATGGTCGCCTCCGAAACTCAAACGGGACAAATCATATTTTTCTAAATTACATATGGGTATGGCCACGGTCCGTGACCAGGGTCACAAAATTTGGAGTTTTCGCGCCGGAGGGCGTATAGCAACGCGGCCCGGCACGGTGCCGGGGCAGCAGCCGGGAACGGGCGATGGCCTATAGCGTCAAGGAAATCTATTTCACGTTGCAGGGCGAGGGTGCGCAGACCGGCCGCCCGGCCGTGTTCCTGCGCTTCGCCGGCTGCAACCTGTGGTCCGGGCGGGAACAGGACCGCGCGACCGCGCAATGCCGGTTCTGCGATACGGATTTCATCGGCACGGACGGCCCCGGCGGCGGATCGTTCAAGGACGCCAATGCCCTGGCGGTGGCGGCGGCGGCATGTTGGCCGGGCGGGGGCGCGCCCCTGGTGGTCTGCACGGGCGGCGAGCCCTTGTTACAGTTGGACGAACCACTGATTGATGCCTTGCACGATGCGGGGTTCCACGTTGCGGTGGAGACCAACGGCACGCTCAATGCCCCTGACGGACTTGATTGGATCTGCGTCAGCCCCAAGGCCGGAACCGAGGTGGTGCAGCGCGCCGGGGATGAATTGAAGCTGGTGTTCCCCCAGCCGGGTGCCGAGCCACAGCGGTTCGAGGATTGGGGGTTCGCCAACTTTCTGTTGCAGCCCATGGACGGCCCGGACCGCGCCGCCAATACGGCCGCGGCCGTGGAATATTGTCTGGCCCATCCCAAATGGCGGCTGTCGCTGCAGACCCACAAGATGCTGGGGATTCCCTGAACCGGGTCTTGGACCGGGAAATTTTCATCGTCCGGTAACTTGACCCGCCGATCTTCCACAACCATTTACCCTAGGATATCAGAATAACCGTTCTGGTGGCGGGCGCCTGCCCGCCCGGGTGTCATCGGGGGCGCCGACAGGGAACGGTGACACATCAAATAGGGAAGTCGAAAAATGCCGAAACTGAACATCAACGGGGTCGACCATCAGGTCGATGCGCCCGATGACATGCCCCTGCTGTGGGCGATCCGCGACCTTGTCGGCCTGACCGGCACCAAATTCGGTTGCGGCCAGGCACTCTGTGGGGCCTGCACGGTTCATCTCGACGGGCAGCCGACCCGGTCGTGCCAGACTTTCGTCGGCGACCTTACGGGCGTCAAGATCACGACCATCGAAGGGATCGGCGGCAAGGTCGCCGAGACGGTCCGCCAGGTTTGGACGGACATGGACGTGCCGCAATGCGGCTACTGCCAGTCGGGCCAGGTCATGGCCGCCGTGGCGCTGTTGGCGGAAACGCCCAAGCCCACGGACGACGACATCGACGCGGCGATGGACGGCAACCTCTGCCGCTGCGCCACCTATCACCGCATCCGGGCCGGCATCCATGAAGCCGCCCGCCGGCTGGAGGCATAAATCATGTTGCCCAAGATCATTGAACATCTCGCCCCGGCCGCTTCGGTGAAAACCAGCCGCCGCGCCTTCCTGGTTGCCTCGGCCGCCGCTGCGGGGGCCCTCGTCATCGGCTTCGGCGCCGCACCCGCGCGGGCCGCCACGGGTGCCGCCGTGTCCGCCGCGCCGGCACCCTTCGATGCCTACCTGAAGATAGCCGCCGACGGGAAGGTCACCATCCTGTCGTCCCAATTCGACATGGGGCAGGGCGCCTATCACGGGCTCGCGACCCTGGTGAACGAGGAACTGGGGGCGGCCTGGGACCACATCACGGTCGAGGGTGCGACCGGGGATCTCAAGCTTTACGGCAACATCGTCTGGGGCGGCGCCGTACAGGGCACCGGGGGCTCGTCCTCCATGACCACGTCGTTCGACCGCTACCGCAAGGCCGGGGCCGCCGCGCGTATGATGCTGGTCGACGCCGCCGCCAAGGATTGGGGCGTGGCTGCCACCGAAGTCGCCGTCAAGGACGGGCGTCTGATCCATGCGTCCGGAAAGTCGGCCGGGTTCGGCGACATGGCGGTCAAGGCCGCCCTGCTGCCGGTGCCTCAGGACGTGCCCCTGAAGGGCCGCCAGGACTGGACCCTGATCGGCAACGGCGACCTGCGCCGCTACGACAGCAAAGCCAAGACCGACGGCAGCCATCCCTTCA
>DNMS01000143.1:1556-4500 GCA_003488105.1 Rhodospirillaceae bacterium | reverse complement strand
GGACGGCAGCCATCCCTTCACCATCGACGTGGCGTTGCCGGGCATGCTGACCGCCGTGATGATCCATCCGCCCAAGTTCGGCGCCGTGGTGAAATCCTTCGATGCCACCAAGGCCAAGGCCATGAAGGGCGTGGTCGACGTGGTGGCGACGCCGCGCGGCATCGCCGTGGTCGGCGAACATATGTGGGCGGCGCTGGCCGCCCGCGACGCGGTCGCCGTGACCTGGGACGAAGCCAAGGCCGAAACCCGGGGTTCGGCCGCGATCCTGGCTGAGTATGAGAAACGCGCCCAGGATAAGCCGCAGGCCACCGCCCGCAGCGATGGTGACGCGACCAAGGCATTGGCGGGAGCGGCCAAGACGATTGAGGCCACTTTCCGCTTTCCCTATCTCGTCCATGCGGCGATGGAGCCGCTTAACGCCGTGGCGCGCATGAATGCGAACGGCACCCTGGAGCTTTGGGCGGGGCACCAACTGCCCGGCCTGTACCAGGGCATCGCAGCGGGCATTGCCGGGATCAAGCCGGAACAGGTCGTTCTGCACATCATGAAGACCGGTGGCGGGTTCGGCCGCCGGGGGACGCCCGACGGCGACATCGTGGCCGAGGCCGTGATGGTCGCCAAGGCCATCGGCTACAAGGCCCCGGTCAAGGTGCAATGGACCCGCGAGAACGACATGCGGGGCGGGCGATATCGCCCGGCCTATGTCCATCGTTTGAAGGCGGGCATCGACGCCGCCGGCAAGCTGGTCGCCTGGGACCATCACATCGTCGGCCAGTCGATCGTCGCCGGCACGCCCTTCCAGGGCCTGATCCAGAATGGCATTGATCAGACCTCGGTCGAGGGGGCATCGAACCTGCCCTATGCCGTGCCCAATCTGCGTGTCGGCCTGACCACGACGGAGGTCGGCGTGCCGCCCTTGTGGTGGCGGGCCGTCGGCTCGACCCATACGGCCTATGCGACCGAGGTTTTCCTCGACCAGGTCGCGGCGGCGGCGGGGGCCGATCCGTTGGCGTTCCGCCTGACCATGCTCGACCGCCATCCGCGCCACGCGGCGGTGCTCAAGCTGGCGGCGGAAAAGGCCGGTTGGGGCAAGCCCCTTGCCAAGGGTCGGTTCCTGGGCCTGGCCGTGCACGAAAGCTTCCACACCTTCGTTGCCCATGTGGCCGAAGTCTCGATCAAGGACGGCGCGGTGAAGGTGCATCGGGCCGTCGCCGCGGTCGATTGCGGTACCGTCGTCAACCCGGACGTGGTCAAGGCGCAGATCGAAGGGGGCACCGGCTTTGGCCTGGGTGCGATCCTGGCCGAGGAACTGACCTTGGCTGCCGACGGCACGGTGGAGCAAGGCAATTACGACAGCTATACGCCGTTGCGCCTTTCGGCCATGCCCAAGGTCGAGGTTCACATCGTTGCGTCGGATGCGCCGCCGACCGGCGTGGGCGAGCCCGGCGTGCCGTCCATCGGCCCGGCCGTGGCCAATGCCGTCGCCCGCGCCACCGGAAAATGGATTACGACCCTGCCGCTTACCCGAGGCATGCAGTCGTAGGACCGGAGACCGCCCGCCCTTGGGTGGGCGGTCTTCTTCCGGCAGGTATTAAATGGAAAACGTCAGGACGCGCACTTGATGCCCCGCGTTCCGTCAGGACGCACACTTGATGCCCCGCGTTCCGTCAGGACGCACACTTGATGCATTGCGCCGCCTGGGGCACGGCTTCAAGCCGCGCCGGGGGAATGGCCTCGCCACAGGTGACGCAGTCGCCATAGGTGCCGTCGGCGATCCGCTCAAGGGCGGTTTCGATCTGCGCGATTTCGATCAGCGCCGCGTTGCCCAGGTCTTCCAGCACCTCGTCGCCTTCGTTCTCGGTGGCGCGTTCCTCGAAATCCTGGCTGTCCGGCTCACGCAGCGTCTGGTCGATGTCCGCGATCTCCTCTTTCAGCACCGCGAGGCGCTTTTCCAGGACCGGTTTCATCTTTTCCCCAAGGTTCATGGACATTCCCTTTCGGTTTGGACGCAGGTCATCGGCAGCGTCTGGTCATTCGAGTAGCATAGTCGAAAACTTCGGCTTGCGCCGCCTTGAGCTAGGTCAATTATCTGGGGGCGGAACGGCGGCGGCGCAACCGGCCGGCATCTTCGGCCCTGCTTCGGGCTTTTCTCGCCCGGCGGAATGCTCTAGGAAACCGGCCATGGAACGGTTCATGGATTTCACCTTCGTCGCGGCCCAGCGTCTGACCGGCGTGGGCGCCGATCACCCGGCAGCGGCCCTGCACGGCCATACCTTCAACGGTACCCTGCGGCTGCGCGGCACGCCTGATGCGGCGACGGGCTGGGTAATCGACCCGGCGGACCTGAAGCGGGAAATCGACGCCGTTCTGGCCGATGTCGACCACCAATACCTGAACGAGCTGCCCGGTTTGGAAAACCCCTCGACGGAACGCCTCTGCGGCTATCTGCGTGACCGTCTGGCCCAGCGCTTGTCCGCCGCCGGCGCCGTCGCGGTCGAGCTTTGGGAAAATCCGGCCGTCGGCTGCATCACGGAAGGACACCCCGCATGACCGCCCCCGGCACGATGACCGTCTACCACGGCTTTTCCTTTGAAAGTGCGCGCCGCCTGCCGCGCCTGCCGGACAGCCACATCTGCTCCCGCCTGCACGGCAACACCTTCCTGCTGCGTGTCGCCGTGACCGGCCCGGTCCGCGAATCGGAAGGCTGGGTCATCGATTTCGCCGAGGTCGCGGCCCGGGTCGAGCCCGTTCTGGCGGAAATCGACCACCACTATCTGAACGAGGTTCCGGGCCTGGAAAACCCCACGACGGAAAACATCGCCGTCTGGCTATGGGATCGAATTGCGACTCATCTTCAAGGGCTTAGCGAAATCGAGATCCGCGAAAACGCCACCACCGGCTGCGTCTATCGGGGCGCCTGACCTCGGCCGCCGCCGCCATCATG
>DNMS01000143.1:0-1472 GCA_003488105.1 Rhodospirillaceae bacterium | reverse complement strand
CCTCCGCGCAACATATCGGGGAATACCCCAAATGTGCGGGCGAAGGCCAATGCGGCAACGAGGAGACGTCCCATGGAATTCCTGATCCTGCAGTCCAAGAAGGACCCGGATTTCTTCATCATCACCGACGCGCGGAATCTGGACCGCGCGGTGCAGGAATACCGGGACAATCAGCCCGGTGACGAACTGTCCGCGATTCCCGAAGGGGCCGGCGGTCCGATCCTGTCATCGATCCCCAACCTGTCCGTGGTCAAAAGCTTCATCGACCTGATCGGCTACTTCGGCCATGCGGTCGAAGTGCCCATGGAATGGCCGACCCCGGTCAAACGGGACGACGCGGCGGCGGGCTAGGTGACCATTATCCGGGGGATTGCCTGCGGCACTTCTTCCGAATTCAGTCAGTACTTAAATACTGTATCAAGGCGTGGATCGCTACGAGTTCGAAAACGGCATTGTGCCAAATTAATCACTCTCTATAATGGTGTGTTATAAGAATTAAAATGCCAAAATAGTTGAGTAGATGCCATGGCTCAAATCACAAATTCTGATGATGTATACAAGGAATTAGTTGAGGATTCTCAAGAGGCTTGGCTCTACGGGCTTGTTGCGTTCGCAATCTTCGAAGAGCAACGAATTGAATGGCTGAAACACGTCGAAGAAACGACAGGGCAAGTTCCTACCAGTGAAGAGATTGAAAACTGGTACCGGCAAAAACCGCCAGGTACGATTTTGCGTGTAAAAGGGGACGCTGAAGCTGCACTAGCAGCGTTTATTAACGAATCAGTTGAAGAGGCGGTCAAGGCAGAACAAGAAAAGATATTGGAAAGCGCCATACTCTCTGAAGTTCGACTCGCCCGCAGATTTTGGCCGCAATTTGGCATAAACGTGGCTGGTGGGTTGGTCGGTGCTATCGTGTTTTCTGCCATTCTGGTAATATTGGCGACGACTTTGGTTGCGAATGTTTCGCCTATGGGTATCTACAAATTGTACCAAGGCCAAGTTAGCCAGGAGAGTAAAAGTGGCAAAGAGAACAGCCAATCGCGAAGTGACGAGCAAGCGGGCGGCGTCAGCGGCATCAAAGGTGCTTCGGGATCCGAGAAGCAGTAAAGCTGCTAAGACTGCCGCCGGATCTGCACTTACACAACGCCCAAATCGGTCCCCGTCAAAAGGGAAATAACCTTCGAATTTATATTAGTGCTCGATGACGGTAAGGGGTGGCTCTAGCCGCGCCCCTTGTACGACGCGACACCCTGATCCGGAATCCACAGGCCCTTGGGCGGCGCGCCCGTCTGGTGGAACACGTCGATGGGGATGCCGCCGCGGGGATACCAATAGCCGCCGATGCGCAGCCACTTGGGCGCCGCCGCCTTCTTGATCTTGGCGGCGATATCCAGGGTGCATTTCTCGTGGAAACCGGCGTGGTTGCGGAAGCTGGCGAGGTAGAGCTTCAGCGACTTGCTTTCGACGATCTT
>DNMS01000144.1 GCA_003488105.1 Rhodospirillaceae bacterium | reverse complement strand
CGATGCCGGCCTGCTTCAGCTTTTGGTTGGCGGTCATATGGGCGACGTCCTGGACCTGCGCCCCCTCGCCTACCAGGATGTTGCCGCCCATCACCGTGTTGAGGCCGTAGATGGCGTGCAGCACCGTCGACTTGCCGGCCCCGTTGGGTCCGATCAGGCAAAGCGACTGGCCCTTGGCGACTTGCAGGTTAAGGCTATGGATGATCTCCATCTTGCCGTAGCCGCAGCGCAGATCCTTCAGATTGACGAAGGGGTTGTTGTTGGCCAGGGACGCGACCTGTTCCAGCGGCACCTCGACGGCCATGGCCTTGGCCTGGCGGTTGACGTCCTCGACGGAGATGACAGAGTCGACCGTGCCCATGTGATAGCCGGTGGAGCGGCGGTTCGCGGCGGCCCCGGCGGATTCGTCTTCTTGTGCCTTGTTTTCGTCGGCCATGTTCAATGTGCTCCCAGATAGGCGTCGATGACGCGCTGGTCGTTCTGGACCTCGTCCGGCGTGCCATGGGCGAGAAGCTCGCCATGGGCCAGGCAATAGATGGACTGGGCCATGTTCATGATCACACGCATGTTGTGCTCGATGACGAACAGGGTGATGCCCAGTTCTTCATTGGCACGGCGGAGCCGGTCGATCAGCCCGTTGATGAGCGTCGGGTTGATGCCCGCCGTCGGCTCGTCAAGCAACAGCACTTCGGGCCGGTTCATCAGCGCCATGGCGAATTCGAGCAGCTTTTGCTGCCCGAACGAAAGGTCGCCCGAGATCAGCCGCCGTTTTTCATAAAGGCCCACGAAGTCGAGCAGACGGTCGACCTCTTCCATGGTTTCCTTGTCGCCGCGGTTCTTGAACATGTCCGCGAAGCCCAGCTTGCGGTGCGGGATCGAGATCAGCATGTTGTCGATGCAGTTCATGTTCGAATAGATGCGGGTCTGCTGGAAGGTGCGCAGAAGGCCCAGGCGCGCGATCTGCGGCACCCGGTAGGTGGAGATTTCCTCGCCCTTGAACTTGATCGAACCCTCGTCGACGGGATGGTAGCCGACGATGGAATTGAACAGGGTCGTCTTGCCCGAACCGTTCGGCCCGATCAGGCCGGTGATGCCGCCGGACGGCACCTTCAGCGAGATGTTGTGATTGGCGACCACGCCCCCGTAGGACTTCGATACGCCCGAGATTTCAATGACGGTATCGGTCATTTTGCCGTCTCCTTCTTGTCGACGATAATGCCGAACCGTTCCGGGAATTTTTCCATCAGCCAACCCATGATGCCCTGCTGGAAGAACACCACGTTGACGATGATCAGCACGCCAAGCGCCACCCATTGCCAGCCGAGGAAGTAGGTCCAGGTGAATTCCTTGAGGACGTGGAACAGGGCAGCGCCGAGGATCGGTCCCCACAGGGTCCCCTTACCGCCGAGCAGCGACATCGCGACCATGAAGATGCCGAAGGTGGCGACCGGGAAGGCCACTTCCAGGGGCTCGACGAAGCCCGTCATATTGCCGAACAGGGCGCCGGAAATCCCAAGGAAGAACGCCGATACCGACCATGCGATGGTCTTGTAGCGCAGGGTATGGATGCCCATGGCTTCGGCTTTCTGCTCGTCGTCGCGGATGGCGTTGATGGCCAGGCCGAAACGGGTCGAATAAAGCCAGCTGCAGAACAGATAGGTCCCGATCGCGGCGAAGAAGCACATGAAATAGAACATGAACGACTTGCCGTCGGCGCTGCCCGGGTAGACGGGCATGGCCAAGCCGCCGCCGGCGCCGACCCATTCCCAGGTCCCCATCAGTTCACCGGCCGTCAGCGCGATGCCGAGGGTGCCGATGGCGAAATAAGGCCCGCGCAGACCGAACAGGGTCCAACCAAGGGACGCCGCCAACAAGGCCGAACCGATGCCCGCGGCCAGGATTCCCCATCCCAAGCCCCAGAAGTACTCGGAATTCGTATAGGTGAAATCGACCGCGCCGGAGGACGCCGTGTATTCGGACACGTTGGCGAACATGCTGATCTGGACCAGGGCCGAGATATACATGCCTGAACCGAAGAACAGGATGTTGCCGAGCGAGTTGTAGCCCATCTGACCGCCCATGATGTCCCAGGTCAGGGCGAACAGGACCATGACCCAAAGGACGGCGATCTGGATGGTCACACCGGGAATGACGAAGGGGGCCGCAACGCCGAAAATCAGGATCGGCAGATGCAGTTTCGGATTGAATGATTCCAAGGTTTTTTGCTCCCGTATTCGTTCTTCTTGGGCCGCGCGCCTATTGCACGACCTGGCGATGGCGGCGCATTTCGAGCTGACGGTAGATCAGCACGGCGACCAGAAGACCGACCACACAGGCCTGCTGGTATTCGGCGCCGAGCACGAAGCCGCCGTACTGTTCCATGACGCCAAGCCCCAGACCCGCCATGATGACGCCGCCCAGATTGCCGAAACCGGCCGCCGTGACGATGACGAAGGACCGGATCGAATGGCCGATACCGTAGAACGGCTGAATCACCCAGATCATCGAGATCAAGGCACCCGCCGCACCGCAGATCGCCGCGTTCAGGGAAAAGGTAAAGGCATAGACCTTGTCCGTGTCGATGCCCATGACCCGCGCGGCCCGAGCGTCCTGCGCCGTGGCGCGGATCGCTTGACCCATGCGCGAATTCTTCATGAACAGCACCACGACGACCGCCAGCACCCCGCAGAGTGCGAAGGCAACCAGCTTAATATCGGCGACGGTGACGCTGTTGTCGAAATAACTGCGGATGGCGAAATCGCTTTCCGCCGTCTGCACCTCGGGACCAAACATCAGGTTCAACGCCTGGGCCAGAACGATGGCGAGACCGAAGGTCGCAAGCAACGAGGTGAACATGTCCTTGTCGATAACGCGGCGGATGATGGTGACATAGACCAGCCAGCCGAACGTAAACATGACGACGATCGAGATCGGCAGGCCCCACAGAGGGTGAATGCCCTGCTTGCCCAGCCACCAGGCGATGTAACCGCCCATGATGACGAAGTCGCCCTGCGCCAGATTCTTCACATTCATCACGCCCCATACGAGGGCCAAGCCATAGGCCGCCAACGCAAAGGTCGAGCCGATGAACAGACCGTCGAGGATCAGCTGAATATTGAAGACCGGCGCCGCGGTCAGAATTGAAATATTGTCCCACATGTCCCTGATCCATCCCTAGTTCAGTGGAGAAGCAATTGGTCGGTATATCCGAAAATATGAATGCTGGTATGCGCAGGAACCGGCCGCCCCCGGCCAACATTGGCCGAGGGCGGGGTTCAAGCTTTGCCTGCGGTCACCCGTCAGGCTGAAAGGCCTGACTTATTGGGCTTTCCGCGGCCAGTTCACGGGATGCGACGCCCATTTGGACGGGGCCACCACGTTGTACTCGCCGTTCTGGATCTGACGCAGAACCATCGGCTTGGCGATGTTGTTGCCTTCCGGCGCGAACTTGATCCCGCCATAGAAGGTTTCCATATCCGTCGCCGCGATGGCGTCACGCACCTTTTCCGGATCCAGGGAATTGGCCCGCTCGAAGGCATCCTTCCACACCAGAACCGACGCGGTCGCCTGAGCCGACTGATAAGGCACGTTCTTGTAACCATCGAAGGTTTTCTTGAACTCCTTGTCGTAGTCAGCGGCTGTGCCGAAGTACTTGTCCTTATAGGTCAGGGTCGGGGCCCATTGGGTCGGGCACAGGAAGTCGTTGGTCGAGGCGCCAAACTTGCTGGTGATCTTGGCCGCCTCGCAATGGGTCAGCGCGATCATCGGCACGTCGATCTTCATTTCCTTGATCTGACGCGCACCCGTGGCCGCACCCTTGGAATGGCCGGACAACAGAAGCAGGTCAGGCTTCAAGGCCTTGACCTTGGTCAGCGTCGAGGAAATGTCGTTCAGATCGCGTGGCATCTTGTCGTCGATGACGACCTTCATGCCATATTTCTTCGCGTCTTCCAGCACACCGGCCCGTACATCGAGGGAGAACGGATCGTTCTCGAACGCCATGGCGATCTTCACGTCGGACGCCTTCTTGCCGTTCTTCTCCGCGATCTCAGCTGCCAAGCCGATCGAGCTGGCAAGATACTGTTCGGACGTCGACAGGACCGCGAACAGATACTTGTAACCCTTATTGAACAACGAGCGCGACGCGCCCTCCGCTTCAATCATGGGCACCTTGTATTTTTCGATGATCGGCGCGGCGGCCTTGGTGGTGGCCGACGAATACGGCCCCAGGAAGTATTTCACGCCGTCCTGGTTGACCAGACGCTCAAGCAGCTGCGCGGTGCGGAGCGGCGTCGATTCATCGTCGTAATACTGAATCTTCAGCTTGTAGGATTTGCCGCCGACCTTGACGCCGCCCATCGCGTTAATCTTCGCGACGCCGATGTCATAGCCGTTCTTGGCATGGATGCCGTTGGTCGAATACTTGCCGGTGAACGAAATCGCCGAGCCGAGGATGATGGTGTCGCCATCGACCTTGGCTTGCGCCGGGCCGGCAAAGGCCAAACCCGCGACCGCAAGGCTCGCGGCGACGACGGAAATGAGTCGTTTGCTGTTCATGCGTGTCCTCCCAGACATATGTGTAAGGCATTTCATCCGTACGCCATTGCGGCGCTTATCGAAACGTCTGCCTCATTATGTCGGCCCCCCGGAACATCCCGGCACCATGACTGGTACAGAGCGGCCCGAAAGAGCCGTTCGCGCCTGATATTAGCCAAGTCATCGCAAGGCGCAAGCGTAACCCCAGGACCAAGAGCGAACACACTGATATAAATGAGAGTTTTTTTAGGTTAGGAGTTTTTCGCACCCGGGTCCCAGGCTTTGACCTGAACCGGTTTGCCTGTCTGGGTAACAAAAACCTTGGGCTTCACCACCTGCTGAACCCCTGGCGTATTTTCGGCCCGCACGAACGACAGACGCATGGCATCAAGGGTGATTTCCGTTCGGGCGCCCTTGGCCCGGGCCTGCTTGTAGGCGCTGGTTCCCTTGGTTATTTGGTTCAGGCGCTCCATCGACGCATGGCCGAAACGGCGCCACAGGCTGGTCAGATAGCCGTCGATTTCGTGAGGGATGAACAGCTCGACATCGATGTTGGGGCGCCCGCGGGAGAATCCGGCATAGATGTTCGGCT
The DNA here is from genome assembly GCA_003488105.1 of Rhodospirillaceae bacterium. The sequence goes on along the minus strand of DNMS01000144.1, from coordinate 5,161 downwards.
CCATGGGGCCGAGTTCGTCAGCGATGAAAACGGCCGGCATCAATTTGCGTCCGTTATGCAGCACAGCGTAATAGCCCTGCGCCAGGAACAGAAGCCGCTGAAGCTTTTGCGGCTGCAGATATTCATTCTGTTCCAACGCCGTGTCCGCGAACCAGAAGGCCACGTCGAAGGCGCTTTTTACATCGGCACGCATGCCTTCCCCTTGTATCCGGTGTCGTTCCGGTGCGCCGGTCTACCCGGCTTAATCATCGCCCCGCCGCAAACCTTGAGCGGGCGGCCCGAGTATGGTCCGCTATTGACCAAGGAAAGATTAACACAAGCCCGCCATGACGGGTCCAGCCCAAACATCCGGCACAAATATCGGCAGTTACCCCGACCTTCCGCGCATGAAAAAGCCGGCCATCGGGCCGGCGCGTCGGTCAGTCTGCGGCAGGGTCGGCTACAGGCGCATACTAAGGGTCGTGCCCTTCCTGGGCAGCGTGCCATGGATGACCTGCGCGTTCAGCTCGTAAGTCGCAATCGCCTTGGAAACAAGACCTCCGAAATTCCTGGGCCGGCCTTCCTCGCCATAAACCTTGGGGGCGGTGAGCTCACTCTGAATGATCTTGGCGAACGTGTCGTTCGGCGCCGTGAAGCGCCCGCGCCCGAGGTTCGGATTGCGCCGCCGGTCGTCGGACAGGGCCCGGCGGTTGTCGTATTTGTCATCCGGCGCGTTCTGGAAGCCGAACTGGGCCGCCTCGAACGACATTCCATTACCGGCGCTCAGTTCCTCTATCCGGCCATGGCTGGCCACCGCCGCGGCGCCCGTCATGCGGGCGGTCGAGACGCTGGAAATGGCCGGCGCGGCAGTTGGAGAAATCTTCGCCATATTCCCGTTCGTTAACGTGTCGTTTTTGGGTTTCCGGCCGCGTGCGGCGCACACGAACCGGGCACACTGCTCCATTAAGGCGCAGATACACCACTACACTGTATAAATTATAGGAGTCTTAACGGCAGAACAACCCAAGAAGCCCCAGTCTTTTCAGGATGTTATGATTAACGCGCCGAAGGAACGCCGTCATTTCCGCCGGGCGGCGCGACAAGAAAGCTCAGAATGACCTCCCCGGCGCCGAAGTCATAGACATCGCCATGCCCCGCCCCCGGTAGCCAAGCCGCCGCCTTGGGCTCCGCCGCAAGGGCGAACAGGCGCATCCCCTGCTCTTGCGGAACGACTCGATCAGCGCTGCCGTGGAGGATCAGAACAGGACACTGCACGGCGCCGATCTTGGCGCTGGAATCGTAACGGTCACGGGTCAGTAGGCCGGTCGGCAGCCAAGGGTAGTGCACGCCGGCCGCATCGGCCATGGCGGTGAACGGTGCTTCGAGCACCAAGGCCCGCACCGGCGTTCCTGCCTGGGCTTGTTCAAAGGCCGCCTGGACGGCAACACCGGTACCAAGGGATTCGCCGTAGACGATGATGTCCCCCGGACCATGCCCCTGGTTCGCCAGCCATACTAGATTGGCCCGGGCATCGGCGTAGAGTCCTGCTTCGGTTGGGCTGCCCGAATTGCCGCCATAACCCCGGTATTCCGCCAACATCACGCCAATCCCCTGGCGCGCGAAGAGACGCGCCTTGAACGCACGGTCGGCGATCGTGCCCGCATTGCCATGGAGATAGAGAAGGACCGGACGGCCGGGCCGGGGCGCCAAATACCAGGACCGAAGTTCGACCCCGTCCGCCGTCGATACGCGGACCTCTCTTGCGTCGGGCAGGCCGGCATCGGCGGGCGCGCCGGCCACACCGCCCGGATGATACATCAGGCGCCGCTGCCCAAGGAACACCAGGCCGACGACAAGGGCGTAGGCGCCGACAGCGAGGATCAAAATCTGTAAAGCGGCCAGCATCATCCGACCGTATGGCCGCTGGCTCGGCCCAAGGGCCCGCATCCTGGGATCACGGCTTCGTTGCAGGCTGACCGGGGACAGCCGGTGGCAAGGCAGGAAGCGGCGTCGTCGGAGCTACCGTCGTGCCTTGCCGGCCGAACAGCACGCCCATGGGACGAGCGCCTTCCGCGAACCCGGTCAGGGGCGTGCCCGGCTGCCCAGGCGTTTCGCCAGCAGCGGGCCGCTGATCAACGCCCCGCCCCGCCACCGCCCGCGTTCCCACCGCGCCGGTGCAGGCAAACTCGGCGCCGACCGGAGTCAGCATGGGGCATTGGGCGTAACCGTTGCCGACAAAGGCAATGCCGGTGCCGTAGGGGGCGCAGGTTTCAGCCGCAAGCCGCGCGACCTCAGCCGGCGTGGTCGACCGCTTGGAATAGCACACGATCACCGAATCCCGTGTTTTGGGGACTTTGGCAAAATCCGGGTCATCGCGGTTGTAGGCGATGGGATCGTAAACATAGGGCTTGGCCATTCCGCAACCGCTGAGCAGCACCCCGGCCGTAACGACCAAGATTGCAGCACGGACGGCCTTGAAATGGGCTCCCCTTGTTCGATCGACGGGTTGGTGCGGCCTGATCATGGTCCCGCTATAGCCTCTTTTTCGCGCTCCGGCAAACCTCATGCCGGTTGGGAATTACCAACAATTTTATCTAAAAGTATCGGCAAATAATTCATTCGGGTGCGGTTTTTGCATCGATTAGACTATATCGAAAGTCATAGATTTGGCCATGCAACGAACCGGCATGCCGACGCTGGACACACATCGAACACAGGAGCTCACAAAATGACACGCGCAGCACAGGCGATGACGGCACCGAAACGGGGCAGGTTCCGCCCGTTCCGGGCGCTTGCCCTGGTGTTCGGCGTGTTGGGAGTGGTCTTCGGCCTGCTCGCTCATTTCGCCTCGCCCGCCCCCCCGGAAGCCGACACGGCGGATGTCGCCGGCTACCTGCCCGACATGGAAATCAAGAAACAGGAAGTCCAGCACATCGGTGCGGCGGCCTTGCAACTTTACGTGGCCCGCGTGCGAGCACCCCTGGCGGATCCGAATTTCTTCATCGGCCCCATCGAAATCGGCATGACTTACGAGAATTTCCTCAAGATTATTCCCACGCCCGAATCTCTCAAGGCGGCCCAAGCCGGCGTAATCGGCGTCCTGCGCACGGACAAAGGGGTTTTCACCGCTCACTTCCCGACCGGCGAAAAGGACGCGACCGCCTTTCGGCTGAGCTATACGCAGACGTTCCGGTTTCATACCGAACGCGAAATCACCGAACATCTGGGCAATTTGTGGGGCAAGCCGACGACCTCCGAATGCACCCGCCTATCCTACGGCAATGGCCAGGATTGCCGCTATCAGTGGTGGCCCGTGAACGGCGTGCGCGTCAACGCCCAACTGCGCGTGATCAACGACCGCCTGCACGGGCGTCCGGAAATCACGCTGCGGGTCGATGCCGCCGACGAGCGTACGGAAGGCCGCCGCTGGTCGGCCAACAAAATCGCCTTCGCCGCCAGCCGCTGACACCTCCCAATTTCAACCTGTGAAATGCGCTGAATCTTGCCCGCATCTCTGAACCGTGCGAGTTTGACACCCCATTTGGCGCCAACGATAAGCACACAGGAAGGAGCACCCGATGCCGGATGCAACCGACGCCCCCCAAGTTGCCCCGAAGTCCCCGCAGGCAAAGCCTGAATTCAACTGGGAAGACCCCTTCGGGCTGGTCGATCAGCTGACCGAGGACGAACGCATGGTCGCCGAAACGGCTCGCGCCTACTCCCAGGACAAGTTGATGCCGCGGGTTCTCGAATCCTTCCGCAACGAGACCTTCGACCGCGAAATCTTCAATGAAATGGGCGAATTGGGCTTTCTCGGACCGACCATCCCCGAGCAGTACGGCGGCGCCGGCGTCGGCCATGTGTGCTACGGCCTGATCGCCCGCGAGGTGGAGCGGGTCGATTCCGGCTACCGCTCCTCACTCAGCGTGCAGTCGTCCCTGGTGATGTATCCGATCTATGCCTACGGCACCGAGGAACAGCGCATGAAGTTCCTGCCGCGCCTTGCCAAGGGCGAGATCGTCGGCGCTTTCGGCCTGACCGAACCGGACCACGGCTCCGACCCCGGCGGCATGACGACCCGCGCGGTCAAGGCCGATGGCGGTTATGTACTGACCGGCAACAAGATGTGGATTTCCAACAGCCCCATCGCCGACGTGTTCGTGATCTGGGGCAAGCTCGACGGTAAAATCCGTGGCTTCATCCTGGAAAAGGGCATGAAGGGCCTGTCGGCGCCGAAGATCGAGGGCAAATTCTCCCTGCGCACGTCGCTGACCGGCGAAGTCGTCATGGACAACGTGTTCGTGCCCGAGGAAAACCTGCTGCCCAACGTGTCCGGCCTGGCCGGCCCCTTCGGCTGCCTCAACAAGGCGCGGTTCGGCATTTCCTGGGGTGCGCTGGGTGCCGCCGAGTTCTGTTGGCACGCCGCCCGCCAGTACACCCTCGACCGCAAGCAGTTCGGTCGTCCACTGGCCGCCAATCAGCTTATACAGAAGAAGCTGGCCGACATGCTGACCGAGATCACCCTCGGCCTGCAAGCCTGCCTACGGGTCGGTCGCATGCTCGACGAAGGCACCTGCCCGCCGGAAAACATCTCCCTGGTCAAGCGTAACTCGACGGGCAAGGCGCTCGACGTGGCGCGCATGGCCCGCGACATGCACGGCGGCAACGGCATCGCCGACGAATTCCACATCATCCGGCATCTTCTTAACCTTGAAACCGTTAACACATATGAGGGCACCCACGACATCCATGCCCTGATCCTGGGCCGGGCGCAGACGGGCATTCAGGCGTTCACCGCGTAATCCCGGGCGGAAGGCGATCCCATGACCCCTTCCGCCGACACCCCCGAGCTGTTCGCCGGCGACGATGACGTCTGGTGCCAGGTCGTCAACCGCACGCCGGGCCCGGTCCGGCGGGGGGCGCTGTTCCTCGACCGTGACGGGGTCATGGTCGAGGAGGTTCCCTATCTCCACCGCATCGAAGACGCCCGCCTCGTCCCCGGCACCGTGGCTGCCATCCGCGCCGCCAATGCACGGGCCATGCCGGTTGTCGTCGTGACCAACCAGGGCGGCATCGGGCTCGGAAAATACGACTGGTCCGATTTCGCTCGCCTGCAGGATTGGATGTGGGCGCAACTGGCCGAAGCCGATGCCTTCGTCAACGCGATCCTCGCCTGCCCCCA
>DNMS01000246.1:2810-3375 GCA_003488105.1 Rhodospirillaceae bacterium | reverse complement strand
CCTCGGACGGGCACAAGGGCCGGCCGGGCGCCTCGCACCCCGGGGCCACGCGGTTCGGCGCCTATGGTGGGCTGACCTGCCTGTTTGCCGACGACCTGACCCGTGCCGATCTGATGACGGCGCTGAAACGCCGCCACCATTACTGCACCACGGGCTGCCGGGCGGTGTTGTCGACCAAAGTGACGCTCGACCGGCCCGCCGACCGCTTTGACGATGATCCGGCCCTGGGCGGCCCACCGGATGAGCAGGTCACCGAGGCCGTCATGGGCGACATCCTGCGCACCGATGCAGAGATCGCGACCTTCGAGATCGATATCCATGCCGCCGCGCCGATCGAGCGCATCGACATTCGCGACGGTCTGCGCCTGCTGGAAACCTGGCGCCCGTCGGAGGCCGAGGACATGGGCAAGCGCATCCGGGTCATCTGGGAAGGCTCCGAATACCGGGGCCGCGGCCGGGAAACGGTGTGGGACGGCTTCGCAGAACTGTCGGGCAATGCCTTCACGCGGATCGCGCCCATCAACTGGTACAACATCGAAAAGCGCCTGGATCTGGTGTCACTATC
>DNMS01000246.1:2179-2682 GCA_003488105.1 Rhodospirillaceae bacterium | reverse complement strand
CAACATCGAAAAGCGCCTGGACCAGGTCAGCCCCCAGCGCGTCGAATGGTCGTCCCTGACCACGGGCGGCTTCATCGGCTTCGATGCCTGGCTCGACGACATGGTCATGGGCTGGCTGCGCATCGACACGCCGCTGGTCAAGAAAACCATCGCCGTACAGGACATCGGGCGCGAGGATATCTGCCTGGAGGCCGGCGGCCTCGGTCGCCGCGTGCGTGTTTATCGAATTCCCGAGGAAAACCCCCATAAGCGGCTCAGGCTGGAGCGCAAGATTCCCCTCAACCCCGACCGCGACAATGCCCTTTACGTGCGCATCACGCTGGAAGACGGCCATGTCATCTGGTCGTCGCCCATTTACCTCGTTCCATGACAGGCTATCCATGACAGGCATCGATCACGTCGTTCTTACCGCCCGCGATTTGGCCGCGCTTTCGGAATTCTACGAACGGCTCGGCTTCACGCTGACGCCGCAGGCGCAGCATCCTTTCGGTACGGGCAACCGG
>DNMS01000246.1:0-1988 GCA_003488105.1 Rhodospirillaceae bacterium | reverse complement strand
GGGCAACCGGCTGGCTCAGCTTCAGGGAAGCTTTATCGAGCTTCTGTCCGTGACCAAGCCCGATGACGTGCCGGAAGCGGGGCCAGGCGAGTTTTCCTTCGGGGCCTATAACCGGGATTACCTGAAGACGGGTGACGGCATGTCCATGCTGGCCTTGACCTCGGATGGCTGGGAGGTCGACCGGGCCCGGTTCGAGCGGGCGGGGTTCAAATTGCCCGCCCCCTTCGCCTTCGGGCGCAAGGCGCGCCAACCCGACGGCAGCGAGGTGAAACTGGATTTCCGCCTGACCTTCCTGACCGACCCCGCCCTGCCGCGGGCCCCCTTCTTCACCTGCGATCACCGCCATCCGGGGGAAATCTTCTGGAAACCCCGGTACCAGGCCCATGCCAACGGGGCACGGCGCATTGTCGAAGTGCAGATGGTCGCGGAAAACCCGGAAGCCCATATCGGCCTATTCAAGCGCCTGTTCGGGGCCGTGGTGCCCATCAACGGCGGCATCTGCGCTGGGCTGGACGGGGCCGGGTTCTGCGTTCTGGAGCCCGACGCCTTCGCCGAGACATACCCCGGGGCGCAGCCTCCGGCGGTGCCGGAGGGCGAAGTTCGGTTCGCCGGGTTCCGCGTCGCCGTCGATGACCTGGACGCCGCCGAGGACCTGTGGCGGAAAAACGGAGTCACATTCCGGCGTGTCGGTTGGCGCATTTATGTTTCCGGCGAAAACGCCTTCGGCGGCCTCATTGTCCTTTCGGATAGCTGATTCGGCTTTCTGAATACCTATATAGCTATATAGGACTTGAAGGTTCCTGGCCTCTAGGTGTAGGAATCAAGGAAAGGCCGCACTGAACCGGCCGTATCAGGGAACGCATCCATGGTTTTCTCCGCCTTGGCGACGGTGCTTGAGGACGGCGCGCATTCAGGCATGCCGCGCCTGCCCAAGTATCTGAAACTGTCCGACGCCATCGCCCGCGCGATCCTGCAGGGGCGACTGAAGACCGGCGAGAAACTGCCGCCGGAAAGCGAATTGGCGCGAGTTCTGCCGGCCAGCCTGGGCACCATCCAGCGGGCGCTCAACAATCTCGCCGAACGGGGCCTGCTGGTCCGCCGTCACGGCCACGGCACCTTTGTTGCCGAACCGGCGATGGCGCCCAAGGATCTTTGGCATTTCCGCTTTCTCGCCGATGACGGGCGCTCGTTGCTGCCGGTCTATACCCAGGTCGGCTCCATCGACGCCGTGCGCCGCCCTGGGCCGTGGCGGGACTTTCTGGGCACCAAGGACCTGATCGTCGTCACCCGGCGCATCGACGTGGACCATGCCCATACGGGGATCAGCAAACTGTACCTGCCCGAAACCCGCGTGCCGGGCCTGTTGAAGGTTCGGCCCAAGGATTTGGAGAACGTGAACATCCGCGCTTTCCTGACCGATCGGTTCGGGGTCGCCACGGAACGGGTCCGCGAGATGGCCGCCTGTGGGCCGCTGCCGGAAACGGTCACGGCGGCCCTCGGCCTGACGCCGGGCGTGGTGGGCCTGGCCTATCACATGGAAGGGTTCGCGCACCGCGACCGGCCCATCAGTTATCAGACCGCCTGGTTCCCGCCGGGCGGCCCGCGCCTGGTTCTCGGCGAGAAACACGAATAGGAAGACCCATACGGATGGAACGCATATGAGCAACGACACCCTTACCGTGGAAATCTGGCGCGGCCGCGAAGACGGCCGGTTCGACACCTTCGAGGTGCCGCGCATGGCCAGCCAGACCGTGCTCGACATCGTCACTTATGTTCAACGTAATCTGGATCCGGGCCTGTCTTACCGCTTCGCCTGCCGGGTTGGGGTCTGCGGGTCTTGCGCCATGACCGTGAACGGCAAACCGCGCTGGACCTGCCGTACCCATGTCGACAAGGTGGCCGATGAGGGCGTCTTGCGCATCCAGCCGCTGAAGAACATGCCGGTGATCCGCGATCTGGCCGTGGACATGACCGAATTCTTCGAAAAA
>DNMS01000245.1:20910-21065 GCA_003488105.1 Rhodospirillaceae bacterium | reverse complement strand
TCTTCCGTATCCCAGGGAAAATGCACCCAAGTGTCCTGCGCCACCTCGTGGATGAAGATATCCGGCAGGTCGCGGGCGGCGGGCTTGGCGTACAGCGTGACGAACAGGGCGTCCGGCAACAGGTCCCGCGCCGCCCGCGCCGTTGCCCCCGTATC
>DNMS01000245.1:20002-20611 GCA_003488105.1 Rhodospirillaceae bacterium | reverse complement strand
ACGTCATAGCTGGCGATGGCCAGGGTATCGATCAGGCGGATGCCCATTTCGCGGGCCAGGACGGCGGCCGGCACCATGCCGCCCCGGGTGATCGCGACGATGCCCTTCCAGGGGGCCGCCCAGCGGCCGGGGGGCGGTGTGCTCAGCAGGCGGCCGGCAAGGGCGCGCGAATCCGCGTGGACTTCGGCCCAGGTGACGATGCGTTCAGGGGGGCGTTCCGGCGGCGAGGAAGGTGTCATGGCGGGAATATTAACGGGGCCGCCCATATATCCCAAGGGTGGAGGTTTCGGAAAACGGGGCCCCAGAAACGGAAAAACCGGCGCCCACGCTGACGCCGGTTATCCGGATTTGCAGTGAATGTCGTGGTTTAACGAACGTACAAGTGAACTTCGTTTGTCTTGGCGGCCGCCAGGGTCTTGGCGGACACCGCCACCCGCGTCGGCGGCAGGCCCATTTCCACCAGCGAACGCTTGACGTCTTCGGCGTGGCGCTTGGCCTTGTTCGTGTTGATCGCGACGCGCGCGGCGCCACCGGCCGAGGGCGCCACCGCGACCAGATCGAACACCGCGGCCGGATGGGTTTCAAGGGCGCGGCTGACGGCCGTGTACA
>DNMS01000245.1:17798-19784 GCA_003488105.1 Rhodospirillaceae bacterium | reverse complement strand
GGGCCGCGGCCGGTGACGGCGGCGTCAAGCAGCGACGAGCCGAGCGATTCGCCCTGGCGGATGCCGGCCGAAATCTGCACCAGATTGCGCTGTTCTGCCCCGATCCAGGTCGACTGACGGCGCACGTCTTCGGTCACTTCGCGGTGCAGGCGGTCGATCAGGACGACGGTCTGGTCGACCTCGTCCTCGAGAATGGCAAGCTGGCGGTGGTCCTCGTCGACGGCGCCGGACACCTTGAAGGCGGCGCGCACGCTTTCCGTCAGGAACGATGCCAGGGTGGAATCGCTGGCCACGCCGGTGGACAGCTTGTTCATTTCGCCGATGTCCTGGCTAAGGCGGTTCAGGTCCTGCTGCGCCGTGTTGAACTGCTGCACGAGAACCGGGTTGCCGCGGGTCGTGCCGACCTGCAGACGCGATTTAACGGCGGCGATGGTGCCGTGGTACTGCTGCGAGCTTTCGACGATGCGCGAGCGCACGGACTGAAGCTGTTCGTTGTGTTGCAGGATCGAGCTTTGCAACTTCTGCAACTCGTCGCGCAGTTCCTGGACCTTCTTGCCGACGAAGGTTCCGGTCACGTCGCCCGGCGTTACGCCGGTCGGCACGAACTTGGTCGAACCCAGGGCAGGCTGATTGGCGGCCAAAACGGCCGTCTGCTGCGATGCGGCGTCTTGCGCGCTCGCCGTCTGCGGCGACGCCGCTTCCGGTTGCGCGGTCTCTGTCGTTGTTTTGGCCGAAGGTTCGGATGCGCTCAACGAGGGCCACAGGTCCTCGTCGAATGAACATGCCCCCGTGAAAATCACGGCCCCCGCCAAAAGAACTCTCAGTTTCGGAAAACCCATCTCGTCCGCGAGCCCTTGGTTCTTCTCCGATAACAAACCGGAGTTGTTTTTAAATCCCCAGCGGGTATGTACGAAAACATACCCCACCCCTCAGTTTCCGGGCGAGTGTACTCAATGGCCCGGAGCACCACAAGTTCCTATTTTAATACGAAGATTCGGCGTTTGACGACCTTTAATCCAGGACGCCTCCTAGCGCTTGCAAACGGAGAAGTGCTGGAGTAGTGTCCGGCTCCTTCCTGACGGGGGCCCCTCGGGGTCCAGTCACAAGCGCCCGTAGCTCAACTGGATAGAGCGTCTGACTACGGATCAGGAGGTTGGGAGTTCGAATCTTCCCGGGCGCACCATTTCCCCGTTTTCCCCCGAAAATAACCGACAAGTTCTTGGAAAAAGGTCCGCTCCCGGCGGGCCCCACCGAAGCTTGTTGGGTCTTCATACTATTGGACGGGCACGTTCAGGAACGTCAACAACACGAAGCGGTGGCCCTTGGTCACGGGCAGGACCTCGTGCAGCAGAGAGCAGGAGAACACCACCGCGGCCCCTTTTTCCGGGCGGTACAGTTCCGGCCCGTATTCGGGAAAACGCAAATCGCCGCCTTCGTAGTCGCCCGTGTTCAGGTTGAGCGTCACCGCGAATTTGCGGTGCTTGGTCGCCGGGCTGGTGTCGTCGCGGTGAACGGTGAAGAAACCCGCCTTCTCGGCCTTGTAGCAGCCGATCTTGAAGGTCTCGACCGTATAGCCCTCGAAATGGAAGGCCTTGGACACCTCGGGCACCAGGCGCGGCATCAACCGGTCCAGCAATTTTTGCTCCAGCGCCTTGTCGCGCAGGTAATAGTCCTCGCGCCGCTTGGTCGTCGGCACCACCTGCACGCCGCCGCCGGCCGACGATCCCACGGCGACCGTGCCGTCGTCGCGCGGGCCGTTGTGCCACAGGCCGATCAGCCAGGCGCAGTCTTCGGGTTCCAGCGCACGGGGAACAAGCAGCGCCGGCGCGGCCCGCTGCACCACGGCCTGGTCGCGGCCGTGCCGCGCCTGGGTCAGCATGTCGGCCAGCCAGCCGTCCAGGCCCGCGGCCCCACCGCCGAGCCCGCGCACGCCGATCAGGCGCTGATTGGGGTCAAGCACGTAGACCGCGGGCGCGGCGACGCCGG
>DNMS01000245.1:15191-17630 GCA_003488105.1 Rhodospirillaceae bacterium | reverse complement strand
CGGACAGTCCCGCGAACCCCTTGGTGATCTCGGCTCCTGGATCGGCCATCACCCGGTGCGGCCAGCCGGCGGCTTCTTTTTGTGCCGCCGCCGCCGATGTGTCGCCGGGCACCAGGGTCGCGACCTGGGCGCCGTTGGCGCCGAGCACCGCCGGGTCGAGTCCGCCCGAGGTCATGTCCGCAAGGTTCTGGCCGCCGGTGAACAGCAGGACCGTCGGCGCGCCGGTAACGGCGGAATAGAATTCGAAGGTCCGGCCATCGGAATCGCGGCAGGCGAACAGGGGGGTGTGATCCCCCGGGGCATATTGCGGGCGGGCAGGGGGCTCGAACAGGGTGGGTGCTGCTTTGATGTGGATATCCTCCCTTGTGCGACGTGCGGCGGCAATGATAGCGAAGAAACGGTGTTCGACAACATTCGCTTGCGTGCCGGCCGGTTGCATCGTTCTTGCCGGGTGAATACAAGTCGCGCGGGCCGGATCGGCCGTCCCGGACAGGCCCAGATAATCAAGGTGATCGACGTGCAAACCGTTTCGGCATATGCCCGCTTGTTGCATCAGGACCGCGCCCAGGCGGTTCTTGCATGCGCCGTTTGCCTGATCGTCGCTCTGTTCCAGACCCTGGTCCCGCCCTATACCCGCCCGGTCGCCGACGCCATGCAGTACGCCGGTATGGCCGCGTCGCTGGCCGATGCCATGGTGTCGGACTGGGGGCGGGTGAACGAGATTCTGGGAACGTTCTTCGGCCCGGTCTATCCGATGTTTGCCGGTGTGCTGGCGGTTTTCGACGCGGACCTCGCGCAGGCCTTGAAATGCGTTTCCCAGGACGGTGCCGTCTGCGACCTAAACGGATTGACGGCCCTGTTCGTTGTTCAAGCCGCCCTCACCGCGTTCACGGCGTTTTTCATCTTCCTGGCCGCGCGTCGGCTTACCGGGGATGTACGTATCGCCTGGCTGACGCTGGTGATCGTGCTGGCGACCAAGTGTTTCACCCATTACGCCGGACTGATCCTGACGGAAACCCCGACTTTCTTCTTTGTCGGACTGTTTAGCTGGATGCTGGCTCGGATCCTGTCCGACCCGATCCCCGCGCGGCGTGACGCAATCTTGGCCGGCGCGGCGCTTGCCGGCGCGGCGCTCACACGGGCGTCCTATGTATACCTTCTTTACTTCATGGTGCCGGTGATCGTTGTGTGGTGGCGCGTTGGGCGCGGGCGCATGTGGACTGATACCATCGCTGCCGCTGCGTGCTTCGCCGCCGGTGCGGCCGCAATCCTGGCGCCCTGGTGGATCAGGAACTATGTCGGCTTCGATCTTGCCGGCATCAGCGGCGGATATGGAACGCGGGTGCTTATCGAACGCCTGCCGTACAATCTCATGACCTGGCGGGAATGGGCGATCAGCCTGATCTACTGGCTGCCTGATTTCGGGGACAGCTTGGCGACGGCGCTGTTTTCCGAAGAGCAGGTCCGGCGGCTGTCCTGGTATCATCAGGACTCCTTCTACATGATGGGGCGCGGCCAGTTTTTCCTCGATGTGCGGGCCGCCTCCGGGGCACAGGACAATCCGCTCGGTTACTTGCTCAGGGAATACGTGTGGCGTGATCTGGGCAAGCATCTGGCGGTCACGCTGTCGCTCGCTCTGCGTGGCCAATGGGTTGGTAATTACGCCAGCCTGGTCGGGTTCATCCTTTTACCGGCCTGTGTCTGGGTTCTTGCCCGCCGCGGCTGTGCGGGCCGGTTCCTGGTGTTTTGTCTGCCGCCCTATTTCATGTTGGGGCTTTACGCGTTTGTGTCCGTCAATGTGGTTCGCTACAACGAGCCCCTAATCGCCGTGTTCGCGCTCAGCGGCGCCACAGTCATCGTCCACTTGGCCGCGCACGGCGTGGATTGTCTGCGCCGAATAAGGAAACAATGATAATGGCCTATCTCAAGCTCGCCGGTTTCCTGCTGATGATTGTCGCCGGGCAGATCTGCTTCAAGAAGGCGGCCCTGTCAGGCGCCGGACTGGACAGCATTTTCCAGTCGTTCCTGAACAAGTGGCTGCTCGGCGCTTTTGCGATCTATGGCGTTGCGACATTCATCTGGGTAACGCTGCTGCGCACAATGCCCTTGTCCACGGCCTATCCGTTCATTGCGCTGGGCTTCATCCTGGTGCCGCTTGCCGGTGTGTTCTTGTTCGGTGAACACCTTTCCGTGACGCAATGGGTCGGCACGGGGATGATCGTCCTGGGCATCATATTGGCCGGTGGGGTCGGCAGCCCCTTCAACGGCTGACCACCGCCCTGGAAGGCCGTAATGCGGATGCCGCCTGACTAGGGGCGTGGGTCGCTTAGGGTCTAAGGAAATGGAAGAGACGACATGGTCGCTATTCTGATCCCCGTCGCCGCCCTGTTCCTCAGTTTCGGCATCCTGTTGGCCGGCAACGGGCTTCAGGGCACGCTG
>DNMS01000245.1:14811-14975 GCA_003488105.1 Rhodospirillaceae bacterium | reverse complement strand
ACGCTGTTGCCCGTGCGCGCGGGAATCGAGGGTTTTTCTCCCTTTGCGATCGGCGTCATGGGGGCGTCCTTTTATCTGGGCTATATCCTGTCGTGCTTCTTTGCCCCCCGCGTCGTCGCGCGGGTCGGTCATATCCGGTCGTTCACCGTGTTCGGCACGGTCGC
>DNMS01000245.1:12383-14635 GCA_003488105.1 Rhodospirillaceae bacterium | reverse complement strand
TGCCTGTGCGGGCTCTACATGGTCATGGAAAGCTGGATCAACGAACGCGCCGGCAAGGAACACCGCGGGCGCATCCTGTCCTTCTATCAGATCGTCAATCTGGGGGCGGTAACCGTCGGGCAGATGCTTCTGAACCTCTACGAGCCCGCCGGGTTTGAGCTGTTCGTCGTGGCTTCGGTACTGGTTTCCGTCGCCCTGGTGCCCGTCGCGCTGACGCGGACCACGGCGCCCCATCCGCTGCAGCAGGTGCGTATCCGCATTCCCCGCGTCTACGCCATCTCGCCCGTCGGTGTGGTCGCCTGCCTGACCGTGGGCTTGGTCAACGGCGCGGTGTGGACCATCGTGCCATTGTTCGCGCAAAGCGCCCTGCCGTCGATCGCCGAACTGTCCCTGTTCATGAGCCTGCTGATCATCGGCGGCGCGGTTTTCCAATGGCCGCTCGGGCGGTGGTCCGACCTGATTGACCGGCGCTGGGTGATCATTGTGATCTGTGTCGGTGGCGGGCTCAGCGCTGTGGCACTTATGATGTTCGGCGAAATTTCACGCATCGCCATGTATGCCCTCGCGTTTGTGTATGGGGGATTCACCTTTGCGCTTTATGCCATCGCCATCGCCCATGCCAACGATCAGGCCGAGCCCGAGGACTTCGTCGAAATCGCCTCAACCCTGATCCTGGTGTTCGCGATCGGCGCCGTTGTCGGGCCGATGCTGGCGTCCGTGGTGGTTGAATTGGCGGACCCCAATGCCTTCTTCGCTTATTCAGCGGTCATTCATTTCCTGACAGCCGTCTTTGCCTTCTACCGCATGCAGCGCCGTGCGGGCGTTCTGCCCGAAGACAAGGAAGATTTTGTCGCCGTCCCCCGTGCGTCGCCGGAAGTTATCAGCATCGATCCGCGCGGACTTGATACGGAGCCGGGCGACGATGGCGACGGGGAAACCTACAAGGGTGGCTGACGCGGCGACCGCGCCGCGCGGCGATTGACCTGAGCCCCGGAAATTCCGATAACGGCAGATCTGAATTGTATACAAGGCCCGGGCGCCAAAGAACCGGGCCACGCCGCCTTTGGAGAGGAAACACATGGTACATACCGCCGCGTCGACCGCGCTCGACCACATCAAGGTTCTGGATTTGACCCGCGTCCGTTCGGGACCCACCTGCGTCCGTCAATTGGCGGATTGGGGGGCCGACGTGATCAAGGTCGAATTGCCCGAAAGCATCGAGCCCGACGGCACCCTGGGCGCCAAGCGTCACACGGCCGATTTTCAGAACCTGCAGCGCAACAAGCGTTCCGTGACCCTGAACCTGAAGGAAGAGGAAGGCCGCAAGCTGTTCCTGCGCCTGGTCGAGGGGGCCGACGTGGTGATCGAGAACTTCCGCCCCGACGTGAAGGAAAAACTCGGTATCGGTTATGAGGCCCTCAAGGCCGTCAACCCGCGCATCATCCTGGGCTCCATTTCCGGCTTCGGCCAGGATGGCCCTTACGCCAAGCGCCCCGGCTTCGATCAGATCGCCCAGGGCATGGGTGGCCTGATGTCGATCACCGGTGAGCCGGGCCGCGGCCCCATGCGCGTCGGCATTCCCATCGCTGACCTGACCGGCGGGCTGTTCTGCGCCATGGGCGTGTTCATCGCCCTGATCGAGCGCGAGAAATCGGGCGAGGGCCAATGGGTTACCTCATCACTGCTGCAGGCCATGGCCTTCATGCTCGATTTCCAGGGGGCGCGCTATCTGATGGAAGACGAGGTCCCCGGCCAGGCCGGCAACGACCATCCGACCTCGATCCCCACGGGCGTGTTCCCGACCAAGGATGGGCACATCAACATCGCGGCCGCTGGGGAGCGCATCTGGGCACGGCTCTGCGACGTTCTGGGCACGCCGGAATGGACCGAGGACGAGCGCTTCAATGGGCCCGAGAAACGGTCCAAGAACCGCCATGACCTGAACGCCCTGATCGCCGAAAAGACCAAGGACCGGACCAGCCTCGACTGGGTCGAGGCTTTCAATAAGGCGGGCGTGCCGTCGGGGCCGATCTACGACATGGCCGGCATGTTCGCCGACGAACAGGTCAAACATCTGGGCATCGCCGAGGACTGTGAGACCGTGTGCTTCGGTAAGACCAAGATGATGTCGCAGCCGATCCGCATGAGCAGAACGGATTCAAAGTTGGTCGTCCGCCCGCCGGAAAAGGGCGAGCATACGGACGCGATCCTGGCTGACCTGGGGCTCGGCGCGGATGAGATCGCCGACCTCA
>DNMS01000245.1:3085-12252 GCA_003488105.1 Rhodospirillaceae bacterium | reverse complement strand
CCTCAAGGCGCGCGAGATCATCTGACGTAGGCTTTCCGGGCAGACAAAAGAAAACCGCCGCCGGGATGACCGGCGGCGGTTTTTCTTTATCGGCAAGGGAAGGGCGGTTATTCCGCAGCCTCGACTTCGCGTAGCGGGGTGCGCATGGTCACCCATTCCTCGGCCGCTGTCGGGTGGATGCCGATGGTGGCGTCGAAATGGGCTTTGGTTGCCCCGGCCTTGAGCGCGATGCCCAGCGCCTGGGTCATCTCGGCGGCGTCCAGGCCGACCATGTGACAGCCGAGAACACGGTCCGTCTTCTTGTCGACGATCATCTTCATCATGGTGCGCTCGTCGCGGCCCGACAGGGTATATTTCATGGGCCGGAAGTGGGATTGGTAGATGACGACGTCGTGGTTCCTGCGTGCCTCGTCCTCGGTCAGGCCCACGGTGCCCACGGGCGGGGTCGAGAACACGGCCGTCGGGATATCGGCGTAATCGACCGTTGTCGGCTTGCCGCCGAACAGGGTATGGGCCACGGCCATGCCCTCGGCCAGGGCCACGGGCGTCAGTTGCACCCGGTCGATGACGTCGCCCAGGGCATAGATGCTGTCGATGCTGGTCTTGAAATGGTCGTCGACGACGACGGCGCCCTTGGCGGTCAGGTCGACGCCGGCTTCGGCCAGCCCCAAGCCCTGGGTGTTGGGGGCGCGGCCGGTGGCGTACATGACGGCGTCGACTTCCAGGATGTCGTCGTCGTTGAGGCGCAGGGAATAGCCCGATGCCGTCTTTTCGATGGATTGGACGGTGGTTTCCTGGTGAATGGCGACGCCTTTTTTGATCATTTCTTCGTGCAGGGTATCGCGCACCGCCGGATCGAACCCGCGCAGGATGTTCTCCGCCCGGATAATCACATGGGTCTCGGCGCCCAGGCCGTTGAAGATGCCCGCGAATTCAACCGCGATATAGCCGCCGCCGACAATCGCGATCCTGGCCGGGAGGTGGTCCAGGTCGAGCGCCTCGTTCGACGTGATGGCGTGCCCGATCCCGGGAATATCCGGCAGGGACGGCCAGCCGCCGGTGGCGACCAGGATGTATTTAGCGGTGCAGGTCCGGGTTCCGCCCGGGCCAGCGATCTCGACCGTATGGGCGTCGATGACGCGGCCCGTACCCGTCAGCTCGTCCACCCCGGCGTCACGCAGCAGGCGGTGGTAGACGCCTTCCAGGCGATCCAACTCTTTATTCTTATTGGCGATCAGCCTGGGCCAGTCGAACACCGGCGCACCGGTATCCCAGCCGTAGCCGGCCGCATCTTCGAAATCCTCGGCGAAATGGGCGCCGTAAACCAGAAGCTTCTTGGGCACGCAGCCGCGCATGACGCAGGTTCCGCCGATGCGCAGATTTTCGATCACGGCCGTTTTCACGCCGTACTGACTGGCAGCAAAGCGCGAGGTCCGGACCCCGCCGGAGCCCCCGCCGATTGTGATCAGGTCATAGTCGTATTGCGGCATGGGGACGTCCTTGGGTTTGTGAGTGTGGTTTATGGGTGTCCGGTATCGGCCCGACATTCCCCCATCTAATCCATGTTCGCTGCCGTGTTCAACCGCACAGCAAGGTGTTGAGACGCTGTACGCGGCGGTCTCGAGGGCGATTCGGGATGGTGTGACAGGTCCGTGACATTTGCGCAACGGCGGCTAACTCATGGGATGTGAATGGCGGAAGCCCCCCGCTGAAGCGCCTGATTTTCATCAAATATCAGCAATGTGTGGCATTAGGGCAACACTGTTTCAAAAAATCTACAGTCGGCGCGGATTTTGCTTTTGAAACAGAGGCGTTTCGCTAAACTGCCCTCGTCCGGAACAGGATTGCCAACGCGTGATCCTTTAGTGTTCCAGGACAAAGTGGATTTGTAAGTAGTGAATCTCATCTTAGGAGCAAACGAATGAACCTCAAAAAGACCCTTATGGTTGGTGCCGCCGGCGCTGCGCTTTTCGCGTTCGCCACCCCGGTTGCCACCACCGCCGAAGCCGGTTCCATCAAGAACGGCAATGCGACCGACCTCACCGTTTACGGCCAGGTCAACCGCAACATGATGTTCTACAACGACGGTGAAGAATCCGGTTATCGCCATCAGGACGGTGATAACGGCTCTACCCGTTTTGGCTTGAAGGCTTCCGGCAAGATCAACGAATCCGTCTCCGTTGGTGCCCGCCTGGAAATGGAAATGCAGTCGAACGACTCGCCCGATATCAGCCAGACGTCTGAAACCGGCGGCGGCGGCACTTTCGCCGAACGTCTGGCCATGGTCTACTTCACCCATAAGCAGTTCGGTAAGCTGACCCTGGGCCAGCAGTCGGAAATCTCCGACGGCATGTCCGACGGCCTGGATCTCGGCTACGCCGCCGGTGCCTTCGCCGGTATGGACTCCTCCCTGCTCGTTTCCGGCATGGAGTTCCGCAACGACAACACGGCGGCTGCCTTGTCCGGCACGAATATCCGTAGCGTGTTCACCACCCTTGACGGTGGCCGTCGTGACGCCATTCAGTACGAAACCCCGTCCATGTCGGGATTCCGCGGCCAGGTTGGCCTGGAAGCCAATGGCATCTGGGGCGTCGGTGCTCTGTATGACGGCAAGATGGGCGGCCTGCAAGTTCGTGCTCGCGGCTTCTACGAAAATAACTCGGGCGATTCGACCGCCAAAAACCAGTGGCAGCTCGGTGCTTCCGTGAAGCACGATAGCGGCATCTCGCTGACCGGTCTGTATGGTTCGTCCGATCAGGAGACTGGCAAGGACCACAAGGTCTATGCCGCCACCATCGGCTACACGGCGAACATGAATTCGCTGGGTGCCACGGGCGTTGGTGTGACCTTCCAGGGCACGTCCGACCTCGCCGGCGACGGCATCGATGGCGAAGCCTTCGGCTTCGGCGTCAACCAGCAGATCAAAGCTGCTGGCACGAACATCTACGGCAACGTGATGTTCTGGGACGTCGATGGTACGGCGACGGCCCTCGACAGCCTGATGACCTTCCTGGTCGGTGCTCAGGTTAAGTTCTAATCGGGCTTAGGGTGGGGCGCTTCGGCGCTCTGCCGCTCGGTTGAGCTTTCAGTAAGGAAACGGCCGTCCTTCGGGGCGGCCGTTTTTCTTTGTGCGGACTGATTGCTCGGGCGCGATGCGGGGGCCGGGTCGGCCCCCGTTATTCCACGGTCACGCTTTTCGCCAGGTTGCGGGGCTGGTCGACGTCTGTACCCTTGATGACCGCGACGTGATAGGCCAGCAGTTGCACCGGAATCGCATAAAGGATGGGGGCGACGAAGGGGTCGACGGTGCGCAGGGCGACCGTGGCTTCCGCCCCGTCGGCAAGGGCGGCGACCCCGGCGTCGTCGGAAATCACGATCACCCGCCCGCCCCGGGCCATGACTTCATGGACGTTCGACGCCGTTTTCTCGAACAAGGCGTCCGTGGGGGCGATGACGATGACCGGCACCTGATCGTCGATCAGGGCGATGGGGCCGTGTTTCATTTCGCCGGCGGCATAGCCCTCGGCGTGGATGTAGGAAATTTCCTTCAGCTTCAATGCCCCTTCAAGGGCGATTGGATAACTAGTGCCGCGCCCCAGGTAGAGCACGTCGCGGGCTTCGGCCATGTTCTGGGCGATGTCCCGCAGGCGTTCGTCGTGGTTGAGGATTTCCGCCGCCCGCCCGGGCACCTCGGTCAGGGCCGTGGTCAGGCGGGCCTCCGTCGCCGCGTCGATGGCGCCCCTGCCGCGCGCCACGGCGATGGCGAGGCAGGCCAGCACGGTCAGCTGCGTGGTGAACGCCTTGGTCGAGGCGACGCCGATCTCGGGCCCCGCGTTGGTGTGCAGGACCATGTCCGATTCCCGGGCGATGGCGCTTTCCGCCTGGTTGACGATCGACAGGATCGCCTGGCCGGCCCCCCGCGCGTAGCGCAGGGCGGCCAGGGTATCCACCGTCTCGCCCGATTGAGAAATGAAGATCGCGGCGCCGTTCTTCGCCATGGGTGGCTCGCGGTAGCGGAATTCGGAGGCGATATCGACCTCGACCGGAATGCGGGCCAGCTGTTCGAACCAGTACTTGGCGGTCAGGCAGGCGTAATAGGACGTGCCGCAGGCGACCAGGGTCAGGCGCTCCAGCGCCGCCGGATCGAACGGCAGGCCGGGCATGGTGACGGTGCGCGACGCCGGATTGATGAAGCTTTGCAGAGTGTCGCCGATGACCTGGGGCTGCTCGTAGATTTCCTTGAGCATGAAATGCCGGTAGCCGCCCTTGCCGATGGCGGCGCCGGACAGTTCGGTCAGGCGCACGGGGCGTTCGGCCGGGGCGTCGTTGCCGTCGAACACCTGGGCGCCGGTGGGGCTCAGCACCACCCAGTCGCCGTCGTCCAGATACATGATGCGGTCGGTGAGGGGTGCGAGGGCCAGGGCGTCGGAGCCCAGGAACATCTCGCCCTCGCCGAAGCCGACGGCCAAGGGACTGCCGCGCCGGGCGCCGATCATCAGGTCGTGATGGCCGGAAAAGATGATGGCGAGCGCGAAGGCGCCGTCGAGGCGGCGCAGAACCGCGGATGTCGCTTCCGTCGGTGATTTTCCGTCGACCATTTCCTGGGTGATCAGATGGACGATGACCTCGGTGTCCGTGTCCGACGCCAGGTCGCAGCCTTTGGCGATCAGCTCGGCCCGGAGGTCCTTGTAGTTTTCGATGATCCCGTTATGGACGATGGCGACGCGGTCCGTCGCGTGCGGGTGGGCGTTGGCTTCGTTGGGCACGCCATGGGTCGCCCAGCGGGTATGGCCGATACCGACCGTGCCGGCGATGGGCATCTCGTCCAGGCGAGCGGCCAGGTTGGCAAGCTTGCCTTCGGCCCGCCGGCGCTCGATGGCGCCGTTGACCAGGGTCGCGATCCCGGCGGAATCGTAGCCCCGGTATTCAAGGCGCTTGAGCCCTTCCAACAGGATGGGCGCGGCCTCACCCCGGCCAAGAATTCCGATGATGCCGCACATCGCCCGTTAACTCTCTTTCTTCCGGTCTTGTTTGTCCTTGCGCCGCTTGGCGTTGAAGCGGTCGGCCCAGCCTTGGACTTCCTTCTGCTCGGCCCGGGTCACGGCGAGCGCACCCGCCGCGACATTCTTGGAAATCGCGCTGCCGGCCCCCACGATGGCCCCCGCACCCACGGTCACCGGGGCGACCAGGGCCGTGTTGGAGCCGATGAAGGCGCCGTCGCCGATCACCGTCCGGGATTTCACATGGCCATCGTAATTGCAGGTGATGGTGCCGGCGCCGATGTTCACACCCGCGCCGACAATGCTGTCGCCGACATAGGACAGATGATTGGCCTTGCTGCCGGCCCCCAGGGTCGCGGCCTTGATCTCGACGAAATTGCCGATATGCACGCCTTCGGCCAGGTCCGCCCCGGGACGCAGGCGGGCGAACGGCCCGATCACGGCACCCGGTCCGACCGTGGCCCCCTCGATATGGCAGAACGCCCGAATTTCCACGTTGTCGGCGATGCGCACATCGGGCCCGAAGACCACATTGGGCCCGACCATGACGTCGCGGCCAAGCTGTGTGTCCCATGACAGATAGACCGTATCCGGGTCGATCAAGGTGGCGCCGTCTTCCATGGCGCGGGCGCGCAGACGTCGCTGCGTGATGGCTTCGGCCTCAGCCAGCTCAATGCGGGAATTAACGCCCAGAACTTCGTCCGCGTCACCGATAACAACGGCCGCGGTGGCCCCGTCGGCGCGGGCGATGGCGACGATGTCGGTCAGGTAATATTCGCCCTTGGCGTTGTCGTTGCCGATACGGTCGAGCCAGTCCAGGGCACGTGCGCCGTCGATGACCATGACCCCGGAATTACAGAGTGTCACGGCAAGCTGTGCCGGCGTTGCGTCCTTGGCTTCGACGATGGAAGCAAGGGCGCCGTCGCCGTCCAGGATCAGGCGGCCGTAGGGGGCGGGGTTTGCAGGTTCGAAGCCGAGAACGACCACGCCGGGCCGTGCCGGGGAACGGCGTGCCGCCAGCATGGCGGCGAGCGTTTCCGGCGTGATCAAGGGCGTGTCGCCGAACACGACCAAGAGGTCGTCGGCCGGATGGGCCTGAATGAAATTGCGTGCCGCCAGGACCGCGTGGGCCGTGCCCAGGCGCTCCGTCTGCATTGCCGTCGGGTGGGGTTGCACGGCGGCGGCCAAGGCATCCATGCCCTCGCCGATGACGACCCCCACCTGATCGACGGCGGCGGTGTCCAGGGTTGCCAGGACATGGCCGATCATCGGCCGCCCCGCGACCTTGTGCAGCACCTTGGGCAGGTCCGATTTCATGCGCGTGCCCAGCCCGGCGGCCAGGACCACGGCGGTTGTCGTAAATTTTCCGTCTGCTTGCATGAAAACGCGGGGGCCTTTAAACGGTTCGGGCGGCGGCCATGAGGCCTGATGAAGGGTTTCGGTGAAACATCTGGAGGGTCGGGCCGCAAGGTGCCACAGTATCTTGTGTCATCCAAGTCACAGTTTGTTACGGAATCTTGCAATGGAACTATGCAATGCCGGCGGTTAAGGAGCACTTACCCGCCACCCCTTTGCCCAAGGGCGCCCTTCCCAAGGTTATTGTGTTCGACCTCGACGGCACCCTGGTCGACAGTGTGCCCGACATCCAGGCGGCCTTGAATTGGCTGCTCGCCCGCCTGGGCCGCCGCCAAGTCTCCCGGGACGAGGTCGCCGGCATGGTCGGCGACGGCGTGCCCAAGCTGGTCGAACGTGGGCTGCTGGCCACCGGCGGCCTGCCGGCGGATGGGCTCGACGGCCCGACGGCCGAGTTCACGGTTCACTACGAAGCCAACGCGGCGGCCCTGACGCGGCCCTTTCCGGGCGCCGTCGCGGCTCTGGAGGCCTTGCGCGACGCGGGCTGCACGCTCGCCGTCTGCACCAACAAACCGGCGGGGGCGACGGCGGAAATTCTGGATACCCTGGGTCTGGCGCCGTTCTTCGCGGCGGTCGCCGGCGGCGACACGGTGCCCGGCGTGCGCAAGCCCGACCCCCGGCATCTGATGCATGTGCTGGATCAATTGGGCGTGGCGCCGGGCGACGCGGTCATGGTCGGCGACAGCCATAACGACGTCAACGTGGCCAAGGCCGCCGGTGTGGCCACGGTGGCGGTCACCTTCGGCTATGCTCACGGGCCGGTCGAGGAATTGGGCGCCGACGTGTTGATCGATCATTTCGATGATCTGGTGGCGGCGCTGCGGCGTTTACCCGGTTAGCCCGCCGGTCAGCCGGCGGCGGGGCAGAGGTCGAAGGCGATGGATATGCGCTTTTCGTCGCTCGACGTGACCGGGATGGTCTGATGCCCGAAGTAGGACGGGAACATCACCATCATCCCTTCCTCGGGCCGCACCAGATGCACGGCCGGCTCGCGCCGGTCGCCGATCAGGTGGAAGGCGCGGCCGAATTCGATCCAGCCCTCGATGTTGTTGGTGCGCCCCTTGGCGGCCTCCTTCATGGACGCCGGCAGGGCCGGGTAATACACCCCCGATAGCCAGGCCGGCGGGTGAAAATGCACCAGCTGGCGGCCTTCGCGGTCGTACACCGTGCCCCAGCAATTGACCTCAAACGCCTGGGGCGGATCGGCCAGAAAAGGATGGTCCGGGTCCTTCGGATGGGCCGCCATGAAATCCCCGGCCATGGCCATAATCATCTTTTTCAATTCCAGGGCCGGGCCGTGCTCCGTGCCGTCGAACAGTTCCAGCGTGCCGCGGCCCTGCTCGACGGAGCGGTTGACCTTGGAATAGGTCAGGCTGGGATGGTTCAGAAGGTAGCCCACCAGGTCCTTGTTGAAGGATGCTAGGGAATGGTATCCGGCCGGGGCCGTATGGACCCGGGTCATGATCAGGTCGAAGTCGAGAATCCTGGCGGCCTCCGCCGTGCGGCCCAGATCGTTCAACGCCGCCGATTTCATGGCCAGGGACGGGGTCGGGAAGGATCCCGCCGCCAACGCCCGGTCGGCGGCGGCCAGGGCGCGTTCCGCCTCACCCGCGCGCATCCACACGAAGGCCATCTGCCCGTGCAGATCGAAGGCCTCGGGATGGGACTTCAGATATTTCTCGGTCAGGGCCGCCGCCTCCGCCGCCCGGCCTTCGGCGCCATAGGCGTAGATCAGCTCATTCACCGATTTGCCGTCGTCGGGGTCGAGCGCGACCGCGCGTTCCAGGGGCGCGATGGCCTTGGCGTATTCGGTCGACCGCCCATGCAGCAGGCCGATGTTGGCGAAGGCGCGCTGATGGTTCGGGTTCATCTCGGCCGCGCGGGTGAACAGGGCGATGGCGTCGTCGTATTTGCGGGCGTTCATATGCACGGTGCCCAGATTGAAATAATCCTCCGGGTCCTGACTGCCCAGCTCGATCGCCGTCTCGTAAGCCGCCCGCGCACTCTCACCGTCGCCCAGCAATTGATACGCGATGCCGAGGGAGCCGTAGACCGGCGGCGCCTCCGGCGCCAGTTCGGCGGCCCGGCCCAGGTCCTCCGCCCCGCCGGCGGGGTCGCCCAGGATGATCCGCGTGCGGCCCAATTCGAAGGCCAGGTTGGCATCGCCGGGGTTTTGGGCCAGCGCGTCGCCCAGCACCCGCAGCGCGCCGTCGCCGTCGCCGGTTTCCAGCAGCATCTTCGACAGGGTCACGGCGCAGGGCGCGAATCCCGGGTGGGCGGCCAGGGCCCGGCGCAGCAGGGTCATCGCCTGCACCGTCTTGCCCTGGTTATGGCGCACCAGCCCCAGGCAGTAGAGCGCTTCCGGGTGCTCGGGCACGGCTTTCAGCACGTCTTCCGCGTCCTTGCCGGCGCGCGACAGGTTGCCGGCGCGGAAGGCCTGGCCGGCGCGCGTCATCAGGCGGGCGATGTCGTCTGCGGTCTTCGGTTTCAAACGGGCTCTCCTGGGTCGGCGGGCGGAATTCGGGGTGCCGGCGGGCGGGGCAAAGACTGCCACAGCCGCCCATCCGCGTCCATGTTGGCCGGGCGGGGCATGGGGCACCTTGATCCAGCGCAACCCGCATACGGGCAGGCCCAGCTTGACAGCCTTGGGGGGCGCCCCTTATATGATCGCGCCTTGCCGCCGGGGAGCGACCCGGCGATGCAGCAAGGGCGCGTAGCTCAGCGGGAGAGCACTGCCTTCACACGGCAGGGGTC
>DNMS01000245.1:2003-2941 GCA_003488105.1 Rhodospirillaceae bacterium | reverse complement strand
GCCTTCACACGGCAGGGGTCGCTGGTTCAATCCCAGCCGCGCCCACCATTACCCTAATTTATATGGAATGGCAGAGTTCGTTATTGAGCGTGCGCGGAGAGGTGTGACTTTGCCTATGTTCCTGAGGCAGGAATCTGAAAGAGATAGTTAATTAGGCTTGTAGGCAATGGACGATAAAGCTTGAAAGGCTATCCCACATTGACTTCAGATGTTCTGGTGATGGTGCAAAATTGGGAGAATGAACGTATCGGTTCAGCGTGTCGGCAGAAACTAATTTATCAGCGTGCTGGAATTTCGTCAGAATTCCTAACTGCTTGTCATCGATCTTGCCTTCAGATTTTAAGTTTCTACCGATTTTGATGATCCGAGTTGACAGTTTATCTTTGGCGTTAATTTGCAAACCAGTTTGCTCTATGTAATTTTCGGCTGACAGTTCGAGCAGAACGCGGAAAAGTACGGAAACCGCGTTTGGATGTTTATTTAACTGCAGTTCAAATTGTAATTCGTTCCAAATAGCATGGTGGCGCTGTAAGCGACCAGGCCAGACAAGGCTATAGTCAACTTGAGGAATAAGAGTGGGTCTAGGTGTTGGCTTCGGAGCGGGACTCGGTTTAGGAGATGGTGCTTTCGCCTTGGGTTTCCCCCCAGATTTGGGAGCACCCAATGCCTGGGCATCGGAAGGTAGAACCCCTTCCTCGTCAAGTTTATCAAGGTATGCTGTCTTTCCGTCCACATCCCAAATATTGCCAAGCACTAAACGGCGGTTAGCCATGTCGTCGGCGATCCGTGCTAAAGCTGAAAGCACAACACCCTCTTCATGTGTGAATTGAAAGCGCTTGTTCTTTACGCTGAACCCTAGCCGATTGCGATACGGTTCCGCAGACAATAGGCGGTTCATAGTTGAGCGGGGAATTTTCCGTCTTGTAGGAAGTAAATTA
>DNMS01000245.1:0-1870 GCA_003488105.1 Rhodospirillaceae bacterium | reverse complement strand
TTGTAGGAAGTAAATTAGCTTGCTCCAGTCGGGCTTCGACTTCATCCGCGACACTATTTCCACTTCCTTTTCCGGTGCGGCCAACAAAGTTTGCCTTCATGCGGTCATCCCACTTGCTCTGGCCAACACCGCTTTGGCTTCCCGTGTGACGACGGTAAAGAATTTCGTCTATCTCTTCTCTGTTCAGTTCGACTTGGCAGAGCAGCTTTTTGGGAAATGTTCCTTCCCATCTTTTCCGGAGGCTTTTGAAGAATTCTTGTAACTCTTGTGTTGGAGCGCGACGCGGCTCAGCGAGTAATTTGATACACGTCACACGTCTATTTCCGTCGAATACCAAGAATTTATCATCCTGGGGGGAGACAAGGGGTAATTCGTAAACCCTGCCTTCGGAAACGATATCCTTAGCAAGGTTTTTCATGTGGGCTTCTCGTTCGCTGAAGAGCCAAGCGATAGCCGCCGTCTCATTTTCCAGTTCACCGTGCCTATCATTGGCGCGGTTGACCAATAGCGAACTAATCGGAAGATTTCTGGTTTTCATGAAAGGCTCCCCCTAAAATTGTTCTTTAGGAATTATGATACAGCTTTTTAGAGAAAGCGCTCAACTGAGGTAAGGGGAAATTGACTAACGGTTAAAAACTCAAAGCCTATAGAAATTCGAGACCTTAGTGATGAATGAGTTGATGTTGGCACTACGGCCCGCAGCCCGAAAAAAGCGCCCCTCGTGAGGGGCGCTTTTCGGTTCAGGCGGGCTGGGTGAAGGCTGGGCGGGCCGCTCAGGGCCGCCCGTAGAACGTCTTCACCGTGTCGGCGGCGACCTGTTGCAGGAACGCCGCCGTGTCCTTGTCGACCTTGCCGAAGTAGTCGTAGCTGTTGCCCACGGGCGATTGGCCGTAGACGCTGGCGAACACCACGCAGGCGGCGAGGTAGGTGCCGTCCAGGCTGGGGTGGGAGCTGTCGTAGCTCTGGTGCAGCTTCATGTCCGGGCGCCGCTTGTAGGCTTCCTCGAAGGCCAGGCCGACGGGGATGACCAGCGCGCCGACCGCGTTGCCCGTCTCCACGTAAAGCTTTTCGATCGCCCGGATCATGTCGGGGTCGTACTTCTTGTGCGGCTTCACATAGGCATGGGTCATGTAGAGCGCCGTTTCGCCGCCGGCGGCGGCGATCTTCTTGGCGAACTCGGCGACGGTGGCCGCGAACTTGGGCGGATGGTCCTTTTTCGTCGCGGCGGCGCTGAAGCCCTGCAGCACGACGAGCTGGAACGGATCCTTGACCCGCAGCTTGCCGGGCTCCAGATAGCCGTCGATGTTGTGGTCGAACAGCATGGCGCCGCTGATGGTGGCGGATTTGTACTTCAGCGTCTTCATGTCCGACAGGCCCGAGGCCGCGACCATGCGCCGCACGTGGTTGTGCAGGCTGTCGTTGTAATAGAGGTAGCTGTTGCCGACGAACAGCACCCGTTCGGGCTTGGCGGTCTTGAGCGCCTTGACGGCCGGTTGCGGGGCCTCGGCCCGGGCGGGGGCGCCCAGGGCGGTGAGGGCGAAGGCGAGGGCGGCGGCGGCGAGCAGGGGGACGCGCAGGGCGCGGGGGCAGGAAAGCATCGGTGTCTCCTCAGTCTTGGATGTGTGTTCCCATGGGGCCTTGGGCCCTTATGGCGCCACTGTGATCCCCCGCGTCGATAAAGAAAATTCGAAACTAGACAACAACTCATCAGTTATTTGCATGAGTCAGCCAAGCGGCCCATAGTTCCAGGCGTTTGCACGACGTCAACGGATCGGGCGCCCGGCCATGAACTTCAAATCCCTGCGCGCCTTTCGCCTGGTGGTGTCCCAGGGCTCCCTGGCCGCCGCCGCCGAGACGATGAACCTGAGCC
>DNMS01000284.1 GCA_003488105.1 Rhodospirillaceae bacterium | reverse complement strand
TGTCGTGATCGAAGAACACGCCCGGGGAGCGGTGCATCTGCGACACGATCACGCGTTCGGTGCCGTTGATGACGAACGTGCCGTTCGAGGTCATGAGCGGCATATCGCCCATGTAGACGTCCTGTTCCTTAACGTCGCGGATGGACCGCGCGCCGGTTTCCTCGTCGACGTCCCAGACCACGAGGCGCAGGGTCACCTTCAAGGGAGCCGCGAAGTTCATACCGCGCTGCTGGCATTCCTCAACGTCGTACTTCGGTTCCTCGAATTCATAGCGGACGAATTCAAGGGTGCCGCGCTCTGAGAAATCCTGAATCGGGAAGACGGAGCGGAAAACCTCCTGAAGGCCGGTATTGGTCCGGTCCTCGGGCTTGGTTTCACGCTGCAGGAACTGTTCGTAGGACGTCTTCTGGACTTCGATCAGATTCGGCATTTCGGCGACGCACTGCAGGCGACCGAAATCCTTCCGAATGCGCTTGCGACCGGTAAACGTATTGGGCATTGAATGACCTCACGACGTACAAATATGTGTCCCCGGTCGGATCTCCGACGGGGTCGCCCCTCGACAGTCGGCCGCCGTGACCGATTGCCTTGGCCCTGCTCTTGATCCGGACGCGGTCAGGTGTCGGGGAGACAGCCACATGACCGATGGCCCGGCGGGGCCCCTCATCCACTTTCCCGGTCCCGGCAAGACCTGATACGGGCGGACAAGGCTTAGTCGGGTGGACCGCGGGGGGGTGTTTAATGCCCCGCCGCGGTCCGAACTCGTCACCGGGCGTCAGAGCGGCGCCCGGTGTTCAGCAAAAGAAACTACTTCAGCTCGACGGTGGCGCCGGCTTCTTCCAGTTTCTTCTTGATCGCTTCGGCTTCGTCCTTCTTCACGCCGTCCTTAACGGACTTCGGCGCGCCTTCGACCAGGTCCTTGGCTTCCTTCAGGCCCAGGCCGGTGATGGTGCGGACTTCCTTGATCACGTTGATCTTCTTTTCGCCGGCGGCGGCCAGGATGACGTCGAACTCATCCTTTTCTTCTTCGGCAGCGGCAGCGGCGACCGGAGCAGCGGCGGCGGCAGCCACCGGAGCAGCGGCGGAAACGCCCCACTTTTCTTCCAGCATCTTGGAAAGCTCGGCCGCCTCAAGGACGGTCAGGCCGGACAGGTCTTCAACGATTTGTTCGAGGTTTGCCATTGTAAAATCTCCTACGGCTTGAACGGTTGTAATCGGTATAGATCAGGAGGCTCGGTTAGGCCGCCTCGCCCTGCTTTTGCCCATAGGCCGAAATGACCCGGGCAACCTGACCCGCCGGGGCCTGAAGCACACCGGCGATACGGGTCGCCGGGGTATTCAGCATACCGACGAGCTTGGCGCGCAGTTCATCCAGCGACGGCAGCGTGGCCAGGGCCTTGATGTCTTCGACAGCAAGAGCCTTTTCGCCAAGCGCACCACCAACAAGCACCAGCTTCTCGTTCTTTTTGGAGAACTCGACCGCCGCTTTGGCGGCTGCCACCGGGTCCTGCGAATACGCCATCGCGGTCGGACCGGTGAACAGATTGCTGATGCCCTGGAACTGCGTTCCTTCTAGGGCGAGACGCGTGAGCCGGTTTTTCGTCACCTTGAACTTGGCACCGGCCTCGCGCATGCGGTCGCGGAGATCGCCCATCTCGGCCACCGTCATCCCGGAGTAATGGGTGACAACGACGAGATTCGTCTCGTTGAACGCATCCTTGAGGGACGCAACCAATTGTTCTTTGTCTGATCGGTCCACGGATCGTCTCCAGTAATGATCCGGTCTGTTTCCCTAGTCGGATTCAAACCGAACCGTTGCACCTAAGGCCTTTGCCTCGCGGCCGCCCGGCGGGCGATCCAAAACAAAGACCAGCTCGCCTGTCCAGTGCAGTCGTTCAAGCCGCTCAACTGCCGGACCCCATTTGGAGCACCCGCAGGAAAACGGTTTCACCACTGTCTCGGCAGGCGGGTTTCCCCATTAAGCCCCCTCCAAATCAAGGGAGCGCCTACTGTCTGGGACAGGTGGGTCGGGACCGGCAAACCTTCAAGGCTCTGGGTCCCTTCCCTTTCCGCGTCCCCGGAATTTCTTCCAGCTGGCGGAAATTCTTAAATCGCGGCCGCCTACCCTAGAGGGCGAAGCTGGCCACGTTGATCTTCACGCCCGGGCCCATGGTCGACGACAGGCTGACACGCTGCATGTACGTGCCCTTCGCACCCGACGGCTTGGCCCGGTTGATGGCGTTGACGAAGGCAGCGATGTTTTCGCGGATCTGATCTTCCGAGAAGCTCGCCTTGCCGACGCCGGCATGGATAATGCCCGCTTTTTCAACGCGGAATTCAATCTGACCGGCCTTCGCCGCCTTGACGGCGCCGGCGACGTCCGGGGTCACTGTGCCCAGCTTGGGGTTCGGCATCAGGCCGCGCGGGCCCAGAACCTTACCCAGACGGCCGACGATGGCCATCATGTCCGGGGTCGCGATGACGCGTTCGAAATCCATCTGGCCGTTCTGAACGGCTTCCATCAGGTCCTCGGCGCCGACTACATCGGCACCCGCCTTGCGGGCTTCCTCGGCCTTGGCGTCCTTGGCGAACACGGCCACGCGAACACTTTTGCCCGTACCGTGCGGCAGCGCGACCATGCCACGAACCATCTGGTCCGCATGGCGCGGATCGACGCCCAGGTTGATGGCCAGTTCGATGGTTTCATCGAACTTGGCGGTGGCATTGTCCTTGACCATCTTCACGGCTGCTTCCAGGTCGAGCGCTTCGTCCCGGTTGATGCCTTCAGCGACGGTGCGCAGGCGCTTTCCAAATTTACGTGCCATCGTTCCTACTCCACCACTTCCATGCCCATGGAGCGGGCCGAGCCGGCCAGCATGCGGCAGGCGGCTTCCACGTCCGTGGTGTTGAGGTCGGCCATCTTCACGGCGGCGATTTCGCGCAACTGCGCCATGGTCACCTTGCCCTTGCTTTCATGACCCGGCTTGTTGACGCCCTTCTGCAGCTTCGCCGCCTTCATCAAAAGGAAGCTGGCCGGCGGCGTCTTCGTGACGAACGAAAACGTGCGGTCACCGTAGGCTGTGATGACCACCGGAATCGGCATGCCGGGTTCCAGGTTCTGCGTCTGCGCGTTGAACGCCTTGCAGAATTCCATAATGTTGAGACCGGCCTGGCCCAGCGCCGGCCCGACGGGCGGCGACGGGTTGGCTTGCCCCGCCGGAATTTGGAGCTTGATCAGC
Source organism: Rhodospirillaceae bacterium (assembly GCA_003488105.1). The sequence goes on along the minus strand of DNMS01000284.1, from coordinate 2,350 downwards.
CCCGCGATCTTCTTCGCCATTTCTCTATCCTCAGTCTTTCAAATGGCCGTCCGGAGCATCGCTCCCTTGGCCGGGTTACGCCCTCACCGACAGTCGATGCCGTTGGGGGCCTGAAGAGCGTGGTACGGCCAATGGCGGGCCTCCCACGCGGTTAAACCATTGCCCGGTCTATACTTTTTCGACCTGGCTGTATTCCAATTCGACGGGTGTCGCGCGTCCGAAGATGCTGACCGCGACCTTGACCCGCGAGCGTTCTTCGTCGACTTCCTCGACCATGCCGTTGAAAGAGTTGAACGGCCCATCACACACCCGGACCTGCTCACCCACTTCGAACGTGACGCTCGGCTTCGGCCGGTCAACGCCTTCCTTAACCTGATACAGGATGCGTTGAGCTTCGGCCTCGGAGATCGGCACAGGCCGGCCCTTTCCGCCCAGGAAATCGGTGACCTTGGGCGTGTTCTTGACCAAATGCCAAGTTTCGTCCGTCAGGTCCATTTCGGCCAGAATGTAGCCCGGGAAGAACTTGCGTTCGGCGTTGATCTTCGCACCCCGGCGCATTTCAACGACGGCTTCCGTCGGCACCAGGACCTGGGGGATAAGTTCCTCCATCCCGGCCTGACGGGCCTGTTCCTCGATCGACTGAGCGACCTTTTTTTCGAAGCCAGAATAAACGTGAACGACGTACCAGCGCAGTGCCATGGATCAGCCCCCCAGTCCGAAGACAAGGCGAATGCCGAACTGCAAAACCTGGTCAACGACCAGGAAAAACAGCGCGGCGATGATCACCATGACGAAGACCATGGCGGTGGAAACGCCTGTCTCCTTGCGCGACGGCCAGGTCACCTTCGCCGCCTCTTGGCGGACTTCCTGGATGAACTGGGCCGGGTTGGTTTTTGCCATAAGTGTTTATCCGACTTCTTTTTAAGTAAGGCTTCTTCGCCTTGTTCGTACGCCGACGGGGCTGCCTGCAAGATCCGCCGAAACAGCCCCCTCGAAAGTGGCAGGGGCACCAGGGCTCGAACCCGGGACCTGCGGTTTTGGAGACCGCCGCTCTACCAACTGAGCTATACCCCTAAAGCCGCTTCGGTCATCCGGCGCCTGAACCATGGGTCCGGGCGCCGGCCAGGTGACCTTGCTCTATATAGTCGGCCCCGTTCCTTTATTCGATGATCTTGGAAACGACGCCGGCACCGACGGTGCGGCCGCCTTCGCGGATGGCGAAGCGCAGACCTTCGTCCATGGCGATCGGCGCGATCAGATTCACGACCATCGAGATGTTGTCACCCGGCATGACCATTTCCGTGCCGGACGGCAGCTCAACCGTGCCCGTCACGTCCGTCGTGCGGAAGTAGAACTGCGGACGATAGTTCGAGAAGAACGGCGTGTGACGCCCACCTTCATCCTTCGTCAGAATGTAGGCTTCGCAATCGAACTTCGTGTGCGGCGTGATCGAACCCGGCTTGGCCAGAACCTGGCCGCGCTCGACTTCCTCACGCTTCGTGCCGCGCAGCAGCACGCCCACGTTGTCCCCCGCTTCGCCCTGATCCAGAAGCTTGCGGAACATCTCGACACCCGTGCACGTCGTCTTCGTCGTGTCCTTGATGCCGACGATCTCGATTTCCTCGCCGACCTTCACCACGCCCCGCTCAATGCGGCCCGTCACAACCGTGCCGCGGCCCGAGATCGAGAACACGTCTTCGATCGGCATCAGGAACGGCTGGTCCTTCGGACGGTCCGGCTGCGGAATGTACTCGTCAACCGCCTTCATCAGCTCCAGGACCGCGTCATGGCCAGTCGCCTTGTCGCTGTCTTCCAGCGCCGCAAGGGCCGAGCCCTTGACGATCGGAATGTCGTCGCCCGGGAAGTCGTAGGACGACAGAAGCTCGCGGATTTCCATCTCGACAAGCTCCAGAAGCTCTTCGTCGTCGACCTGGTCAACCTTGTTCATGAACACGACAAGCGCCGGAACGCCGACCTGACGCGCCAGAAGGATGTGCTCGCGCGTCTGCGGCATCGGGCCGTCAGCGGCCGACACAACCAGGATCGCACCGTCCATCTGCGCCGCACCCGTGATCATGTTCTTCACATAATCCGCGTGACCCGGGCAATCGACGTGCGCGTAATGGCGGTTCTCCGTCTCGTATTCAACGTGCGCCGTTGAAATCGTGATCCCGCGCGCCTTCTCTTCCGGCGCCTTGTCGATCTGGTCGTACGCCGAATACGTCGCGCCGCCCGTCTCCGCCAGAACCTTCGTGATCGCCGCCGTCAACGACGTCTTGCCGTGGTCAACATGGCCGATCGTGCCGATGTTGCAATGCGGCTTATTACGTTCAAACTTCTCTTTCGCCAT
>DNMS01000273.1 GCA_003488105.1 Rhodospirillaceae bacterium | reverse complement strand
TACAGCCCGCGCGCCATGCGCCACCAGTCCGCCCCCTGGCCGTCGGCGTCGTAGGTCGGCCCGGGGCTTTGATAGATATGGCGCAGCCGCCCGTCGGGCACGGTCGTCAGGCCGCCCAGGGTATGGCCCGGCGCCTGCCGGTCGACCAGTTCCGACTTGCGGGTCACGGGCAGCCTGGCCAGCGCCGCGCGGTCGGTGATCCCGGCGGGGTCGATGTCGGACAGGACTTCGCGGTAATAGGGGGCCTTCGCCTTGGCCTGGGCCAGGCGCGCCCGCAACGCCTCGAACAGGGTCGCCTCGCGGGCCTCGGCCGCCCGGGTTTCCTGGTCATCGTAATGGGGATTGTCGGGCATGGTGCGCCTCTCGTTATGGGGTTCACGCAAATGCGTCGGCACAATCCGTGCCGGGTTGCGCGGGATTTGCGTCAGAGCCAGCGCTTGCGGCGGCGGTAGTGCTTGACGTCGCGGAAGCTTTTGCGGCCTTCCCCGGCCAGGCCGAGATAGAATTCCTTCACGTCCGGGTTTTCCCGCAGGCCCGCCGCGTCGCCGTCCATGACCACGCGGCCGTTTTCCAGGATGTAGCCGTAATCGGCGTATTTCAGCGCGATCATGGTGTTCTGTTCGGCCAGCAGGATCGACACGCCCTCCTTTTCGTTGAGCGCCTTCACGATCTCGAAAATCTCCTCGACCAGCTGCGGGGCCAGGCCCATGGAGGGCTCGTCCAGCAGGATGGTGTTGGGATTGGCCATCAGCGCCCGGCCGATGGCGGTCATCTGCTGTTCGCCGCCCGAGGTATAGCCCGCCTGCGAGGTGCGGCGTTCCTTCAGGCGCGGGAAATAGTGGTAGACCTTCTCCAGGCTTTCGGCGACGGCGGCGGCGCCGTCCCGGCGGGTGTAGGAGCCGGTCATCAGGTTGTCTTCGACGGTCAGATGTTCGAAGCAATGGCGGCCTTCCATGACCTGGATGACGCCGCGCTTGACCAGTTCGTTGGGCGTCAGGCTGTCGACGCGTTCGCCCCGGAACAATATCTCGCCCTTGGTGACTTCGCCGCGTTCGGCCCCCAGAAGGTTGGAAATGGCCTTCAGCGTCGTCGTCTTGCCGGCGCCGTTGGCCCCGAGGAGGGCGACGATGCCCCCCTCGGGAACCTCAAGCGATACCCCCTTCAACACCAGGATCACATGGTCGTAGATGACCTCGATGTTGTTGACCACGAGCGGTGACGTCTGGGCGGCCGCCTCGGTCTTGCGTTCAACAGCCTGTGCCATGAACCTCGCCTTTCGTTTCGTATCGTGGCCGGGGACCCGTCGGAACCGCCTACTTGCAGGTCCTGGGGGTGATGTTGTTTTCCTTCGCGTAGGCCGCGGCATCGGCCTCCACGAGGGGGCGGACGATGTCGCGCATCGGCGTCAGCCATTCGCTGGCATAGGACCATTTGGCGCCGTCCCATTTCTGGATGATCACCGGCCCCATGGTCTCATGGTCTTCGCAGGTGATCTTGAGCGGGCTGACCATCCCCTTGAAGCCGAGCTTATCCAGGGTTTCCTGGGTGATGTTCAGGTTTTCCAGGCCCCAGCGGACCTGTTCGCCGGTCAGGGATTTGTTGCCGAACTTGGCCTGGGCCGTGCGCACGGCTTCGGTGGCGAACATGGCGTTGACGACGCCGCGGTTGTACAGAACCTCGCCGACCTTGTTCTCCTTGGCCGCCGCCGCATCACCGCCGTAGATATGCTTGATGATGTCGGCATGAACGCCGAAGTCAGACCCCGCGCCATGGAAGGTGGTCGAGAGATACCCCTTGGCGCCGTCGCCGGCGGGCACCACGTCGGCGTCCGAACCGGACCACCAGTTGCCGACGAACTGATCCATGGGATAGCGGATGTTGCCGGCTTCCTTGATGGCGACCTGGTTCATGACACCCCAGCCGGACATGAAGATGAAGTCCGGCTTGATGCGGCGGATTTGCCGCCATTGCGAGGCCTGTTCCTGGCCGGGATGGTCGACCGGAACCAGGGTCAGTTTGAAGCCGTAGCGTTTGGCCAGAACCTCAAGCGTCGGGTTGGCTTCCTTGCCGTAGGCGGAATTGTGGTGCAGGTGGACGATTTTCTTGCCGGCCAGCTTGTCGTATCCCCCGGCCCGGCGGGAGAAGTACTTGATGACCGCCGACGCCTGCGACCAATAGGTGGCGGGCGGGTTGAAGACCCATTCAAACACCCGTCCGTCGGCGGCCGAGGTGCGCCCGTAACCCATGGACAGGATCGGAATCTTGTCGACGCTGGCCTTCGGGATCAGCTGATAAGTGATGCCCGTCGAATAGGGATTGAACAGCGAGGCCCCCGTCGGGCCGTTGCCTTTCAGCTTCTCGTAGCATTCGACGCCCAGGTTGGTCTTGTACTGGGTTTCGCATTCTTCGAAGGTCACGGTGACGCCGTTGATGCCGCCGTCGCGCTTGTTAAGCAGGGTGTAGTAGTCGCGGAACCCGTTGGCGACGGGAATGCCGGACGGTGCATAGGCGCCGGTGCGGTAGACGAGCATGGGAAAGAACTGCTCGTCGGCCTTGGCGATTTCGGCCGCGGCGAAGGTGCCGAGGCCAACCACGGTTGCAGCCGTGGCCAATACCAGTTTACGGAACTTCATGGTTGTGTCTCCCAGTTGCGGACGCCCCGGTTTTTGTAGGGCTTGGTCCTTTTGATTGTCCTTCGGGCTGTGCGCGGCGGTGCCAGGCGGCCCAGCGCGCACAATCCGGTTTCCAACGTCACTTGTTATTGGTCTTGGCGGCAGTCGCGCCGCGTCACTTCAAAAAACCTTCGAGCCGTCCCGTCAGTACGGGAACGGCCATTTCCTGAGCTTCTCGCGCAAAATTTGCCACAGCCGCGCGAAGCCTTCCGGTTCGACGATCAGGAAAAACACGATCATCACGCCGAAGATGATTTCCTCCAGGTGCTTCTGCAAAGCCGTTGAAATATCCAGGCCGACCATGGGCGGAAAGTTGGTCAGGAAGATCGGCACCAGAATGATGAACGCGGCCCCCATGATGGAGCCGCCGATCGACCCCAGGCCGCCGATGATGATCATGAACAGCACGCGGAACGATACGTTGACCAGGTCAAAGGCCTCCGTCTCCGCCGAGCCGAGCCAGCAGAAAATCATCAAGGCTCCCGCCACGCCGCAATAGAACGACGAAATCGCAAAGGCCAGAAGCTTGGTCTGCAGCGGGCGGATGCCGATGATTTCGGCGGCGATGTCCATATCGCGGATCGCCATCCAGTTACGCCCGATGCGTCCGCGCACCAAATTTTTCGCGAACCAGGCGAAGACGATCAGGAAGGTCAGGCAGACGATATAGCGGGCCTCGGGCGAGGCCGAGGGGCCGGTGATCAGCACCCCGAACAGTTCGCGCGGCGGGGCGGTGATCGTGCCCGACGGGTTGTTGTTGTAGAACCAGCCGACCTTGTTGAC
>DNMS01000281.1:8140-8517 GCA_003488105.1 Rhodospirillaceae bacterium | reverse complement strand
CGCACGCGGGCCAGTTCCCGGGCCAGTTGGCCAAAGGGGTCGTCCCCGGCCCCAGCCTCCAGCACGTGATAGGGATCGCCCGCCAGGAAGGCATAGCGCCCGCGTCCGCCGACCGCGTCGGCGCTGTCGAGCAGGGCCGCGACGGGGTCGTCGGCGAAGGCTTCGAAGGCGTCCACGGGATCCACGAAGGGGATCGGCTGCACGTGGAGAGGTTGGGCGATATGCATGACGGTATCGGCGCCGCGGCGCGGCCCGTTCCCTGTTGCGATCCGGCCCAGGGCGGGCCGGGCGGGATCAGAAGGCGTCGCCCAGCACGCGGTCCGGCGGCTTGTGCCCGTCGACGAAGGTCTTGATATTGATCAGCACCTTTTCGCCCA
>DNMS01000281.1:6867-7995 GCA_003488105.1 Rhodospirillaceae bacterium | reverse complement strand
GGGCGGTGGCCGTCGGCGAAGGTCTTGATGTTGATCAGCACCTTTTCGCCCATGTCGACGCGGCCTTCGACCGTGGCGCTGCCCAGGTGGGGCAGCAGGACCGTATTGTCGAGGGCCAGCAGCTTGGGATTGACGGCGGGTTCATGTTCGAACACGTCAAGACCCGCACCGGCGATGTCGCCGGCTTCGAGCATGCGGGTCAGGGCGTTTTCGTCGATCACTTCACCACGTGCCGTGTTGACGATGATGCAATGCGGCTGCAGCAGTTGCAGGCGCCGGGCCGACAGTAAATGGTATGTGGCCGGCGTATGCGGGCAGTTGACGGAAACCAGATCGACCCGGGCCAGCATCTGGTCCAGGCTTTCCCAATAAGTGGCTTCCAATTCGTTTTCCACGGATTCATGCACGCGTTTGCGATTGTGGTAGTGAACCGCCATGCCGAAGCCACGGGCCCGGCGTGCCACGGCGCGGCCGATGCGGCCCATGCCGATGATGCCGAGACGCTTGCCGTTGATGCGGTGGCCGAGCATCCAAGTCGGGGACCAGCCCGGCCAGCCGCCCGTGCGCATCACGCGCTCGCCCTCGGCGATGCGCCGCGACACGGCAAGGAACAGCGCCATGGTCATGTCGGCCGTGTCCTCGGTCAGCACGTCGGGGGTATTGGTGACGGTGATGCCGCGCTGCCGCGCCGTCGCCAGGTCGATATGGTCGACACCCGTGCCGTAATTGGCGATCAGGCGCAGGCGGTCACCGGCCTGGGCCAGAATGGCGGCGTCGATGCGATCGGTGACCGTCGGCACCAGGACATCCGCATTGGCGACGGCGGCGATCAACTGCGCCTTGGTCATCGCCTTGTCGTCCAGGTTCAACTGCACGTCGAACAGTTCCATCATGCGGGTTTCGATGGCGTCGGGCAGTTTGCGCGTGACGACGACGCGGGGTTTCTTGTTGGGCATGGCGGGTTTTCTCCGTTCCGCTGGGCCATAGCAAGTTATCACATCCCTTGTCTATAGCATCATGAAACGGCAGGCGGCGACCGAGTCTGCATATCCGGGAAGGGCCTTGACGGCCCGCGCCGTGATGGCGATAAGTCCCTCAAGACCGACGCCAAGGACCGGCTTGGGCGCA
>DNMS01000281.1:0-6736 GCA_003488105.1 Rhodospirillaceae bacterium | reverse complement strand
CCAAGGACCGGCTTGGGCGCATTCGCTGATTCCCCCCAGCGCCCCAGGACCCGAGGACCCGCATGAACCGGCTATTCGCCCGCCGCAGCCAAGACGCACGCGCCATCCTTATCCCTATCTGGTGCCGGGCCGTGGCGCTGGCCGCAATCGTGCTGGTCGCCGCCCTGCTTCCCCAGGCCGTCAGGGCGCAGGCGCCGGGACAGGCTTCCGGGACGACCTCCAACACCCCCTCGGGCCTGCCGCTGCCGCGCTTCGTCAGTTTACGCGCCGGCGAGGTCAACATGCGGTCCGGCCCCGGCGTGCAGTATCCCGTCGACTGGGTCTACCGGCGCCGCCACCTACCCATCGAGGTGATCGCCGAATTCCAGACCTGGCGCAAGGTGCGCGACCACCAGGGCACCCAGGGCTGGGTCCATCAGACCATGCTGGACGGCGAGCGCACGGCCATCGTGCTGGGCCGCACGCGCACGCTGCGCGCCGATCCCGATGCCTCCGCCCGCGCCCTGGCCCGGCTGGAGCCCGATGTCATCGTCCGCATCGCCGTCTGCCCCAAGGACGGCGGCTGGTGCCGGGTCCGCGCCGCCGGCTTCGAAGGCTGGATCCGCCGGGTCGAACTGTGGGGCGTGCGCAAGGACGAGGCCGTCGAGTAAACCACCCACGGGGCCAGCATCCACATCTTCCTTCTCACAGCCTCTGTGTCTCAGTGGTTCAAGAATAAACCACTAAGGCAGTGAGACGGTGAGAAGGAAGGATGAGATATTCGCGTTCCCGCCTTGGCGGGAATGACGGGATGGTTCAGTCGAAATCGCCGGCCAGGGCGTCCTTCACCGGGGCGGGCAGAATCGCGATGTGGCCGTATTTTGCATGGGCGATCTGCAACTGCACCTGGGTGCCCGCGTCCTTGAACTTGGCGACCTGGGCGTCGGTGAACGGGAAATGCAGGAACTGCACGCTGGATGCCTTGCCGTCGGCGGTGGTGCGGTCAATGTCGGCTTCGGGCACGCCTGCGACGCTTTCACCGGCGAATTCGAAGGTCACCGTTTCCTCGACCCCGCCCAGGCCGCTCAGGAACTGGGCCCGGCGCACGGGATCGTCGATTTCGAACATCAGGGTCGCGACCAATTCCCGGCCCTTGGGGATCAGGGGATTGTAGGCGGCCAGTTCATCGGGGATCTGCGCCTCGCCGCCCTTTTCGATGAACAGCATTTCGTGCACCTGATGGAACATGGTGTCGAAGCTTTCGAAATAGAACGTGGCGTCGGGGCCGACGGCGATGCGGCGGTTGCGCTTGATCGCGGTCATGGCCTTGCGGCGCTCGGCCCGTTCACGGCCGTAGGCCTCCATGGACAGGATATCGGCGGCGGTGATCTCGTGCTTGTTGGGCATGTGTCAGTCTTTCAGGCCGTAGGCGATGGCCATCAGTTCAATGGGATGCTGGGCGTGGTTGATGCCGGTGACGTCCGCCTCCAGCTTCTCCATGCCCTGGATGATGTGGTCGCGGGCAAGCGGGCATTCCGAGACCACGAAGGGGGTTTCGTTCTTGGCCGCCTGGCGGGCGGCGGGCTTGCCGACCTTTAGGCCGACTTCGAAGAATTCCTTGGTGATGCCCCAGGATCCGCCATGGCCGGAACAGCGCTCGATCACCTTGACGTCCGTATCGGGGACCAGGCGCAGCATCTCGGCCCCCTTCTGGCCCATGTTCTGGGCCCGGGCGTGGCAGGCGATATGGGCCGTGACGCCGCCGGCCAGGGGCGTCATGCCGTCGGCCAGGCCTTCCTTCTTGGCGATGGCGACGACGTATTCGGTGATGTCCGAGGTATGGGCCGCGAGCTTTTTCACATTCTCGTCGTCGGGCAGGATCAGCGGCCATTCGAATTTCATCATCAGGGCGCAGGACGGCACCAGGCCGATGATCTCGTAGCCCTTGTCGATCCATTCGCAAAGCTCGGCCGAAACCTCGCGCGCGGCCTCGGCGACGGCGGCGATGTCGCCCTGTTCCAACTGCGGCATGCCACAGCAGCGGGGATAGACGACTTCCGTCTCGACCCCGTTCTTGGCCAGAACGGCCTGGGCCGAGGTGCCGATGCCGGGATTATTGAAGTTGGCGAAACAGGTCGCGTACAGCACCGCCTTGCGGCCATGAGCCGGGCCGGCAGGATCGACGGCGGGCGGGGTCTTGGCCAGGTCCTGGAAGGTCTTTGAATGGAATTCGGGCAGCTTGGCGTCGCGGTGGATGCCGGCCAGGCTTTCCATGGCCGGGCGGGTCACGCCGTTGTCGCACTTGCAGGCCCAGTTGACGGCGGGTGCGACGGCGGAGGCCAGCTTGCCGTTGCGGTCCGTCTTGGTCATTTCCCGGGCGGCGAAGGGAATCTTGCCCTTCTTCTGGTCGATGGCGCGGGCGCGCAGCATCAGATGCGGGAAATCCAGGTTGAATTCATGGGGCGGCACGTAAGGACATTTGGTCAGGAAACACATGTCGCAGAGCGTGCAGGCGTCGATCACAGGCTTGAAATCGGCGCTGTCGACCGTGTCGAGCTCGCCGGATTCCGCTTCGTCGATCAGGTCGAACAGGCGGGGGAAACTGTCGCACAGATTGAAGCAGCGCCGGCAGCCGTGACAGATGTCGAACACCCGGCGCAGTTCCGCGTCGAGCTTTTCCTCATCATAGAAATCGGGGTCCTGCCAGGGAATCACGTGGCGGATCGGGGCTTCCAGGCTGCCTTCGCTCATGTCATGTCCTTTTTATGCGGTCCGGGAAACCCGGGCGGCGGATCGACAGAGACACGCTTCCTCCCCCGAAAGCGGTCTGACCGTGCATCAAACTGTGTATCAAGCTATCGGAACACACCGAACACGCCGGGCGGCCCTGCCGCGCGGGACGTTGCCGGCCGAATCCGGCCGGCGCGGACGGCAACCGTCCGCGCCGAAAACCGGGTCCGGTATTAGTCGAGGGTGTCGAACGCTTTCTGGAAGCGGCCGGCGTGGGACTTTTCGGCCTTTGCCAGGGTTTCGAACCAATCGGCGATTTCGTCGAAGCCTTCGTCGCGGGCCGTCTTGGCCATCCCGGGATACATGTCGGTGTATTCGTGGGTTTCACCGGCAATGGCGGCCTTCAGGTTGTCGCCGGTCGGGCCGATCGGCTCGCCCGTGGCCGGGTCACCGGTTTCTTCGAGGAATTCCAGATGGCCGTGGGCATGGCCGGTTTCGCCTTCGGCCGTCGACCGGAACACGGCGGCGACGTCGTTGTAGCCCTCGACGTCGGCCTTCTGGGCGAAATAGAGATAGCGGCGGTTGGCCTGGGATTCCCCGGCGAACGCGGCTTTCAGGTTTTCTTCGGTCTGGCTGCCTTTAAGGCTCATTGCATGACTCCCTTAGTACGTTTGGTGGACAAGGATTGTTAAGCCCAAAGGTTATGCAATGACAGTAAGTTGCTGTCAAGATTAGAATTGTTTTAAATAACTGGAGGCGCGCCTACCCAGGCCCCGGAACGGGGCGGGCCGCAAAGGGCCGGAGGCGTGAAACGATGGGCGTCAGGTCAGGCGTCAGGCGCCCTGGGGGCGCACCCGCACGACCACGTCGACACGCGACACTTCCATCCCGTCCGGCGCCGCCGGCAGGGCCGCGACCTCGACCTGGTCGCCCGGAATGTCGGCCAGTTCGCCCGACTGGTCGAAATAGAAATGATGATGGTCCGACATGTTGGTGTCGAAATAGGTGCGCTGAGAATCAACGACGATCTCGCGCAGCAGGCCGGCGCGGTGAAACTGATGCAGGGTATTGTACACGGTGGCGAGCGACACCCGCACGTTGGCCGACTGGGCGTCCGCGTGCAGCATTTCCGCCGTCAGATGGCGGTCGCCGCCCTCGAACAGCAGCTTGGCCAGGGCCATGCGCTGGCGCGTCGGACGCAGGCCGGCGCCGCGCAGCCGGTCCAGAATCTGGCTGAAGGGCCGGGCGTCCTGTCGCGTATCATGGGGGATGTGCATCTTCATCATTCGGTCGCGCACCTCTGTTGTGCGGCGCTCCGGGCGCCGTTTTCAGAATTAGAATGATTATATAAAGATGTCTAAGGTTTATTCCAGGCTTAATTGTTAAGCTCTGTCCGACGGCCAAGCCGCCCGAAACCTCAATCGTCGATCATATCTTCCGGGTTCGGCAGACCGATGATGTTGTAGCCGGAATCGACGTGGTGAACCTCGCCGGTGACCCCGGCCGACAGATCGGACAGCAGGTAGAGCGCCGCCCCCCCGACATCTTCGAGCCGCACCGTGCGCTTCAGCGGCGCGTGGCGTTGGTTCCATTTGTAGACGTGCCGCGCGCCGCCGATAGCGCTGCCGGCAAGCGTCCGCATGGGCCCGGCCGAAATCGCGTTGACCCGGATACCCTGCGCCCCCAGGTTGGCGGCGAGGTATCGCACGCTGGCCTCCAGCGCCGCCTTGGCCACGCCCATGACGTTGTAGTTCGGCATCACGCGGGTCGAGCCCGTATAGGTCAGGGTGATCAGCGACCCGCCCTCGCTCATCATGTCGGCGGCGGCGCGGGCCAGGGCCGTGAAAGAATAGCAGCTGACGTCCATGGTGCGCAGGAAGTTGTCGCGCGACGTGTTCAGGTACTTGCCCTTGAGTTCGTCCTTGTCGGAATAGGCGACGGCATGGACCACGAAGTCGAGCCCGCCCCATTCCGCCTTGAGACGCTGGAACACGCTGTCGATCGAGGCCTGGTCCTCGACCTCGCAGGGCATGACCAGGGCCGAGCCGAGCTCGGCCGCGAGCGGGGTCACCCGCTTGGCGATGGCGTCGTTCTGATAGGTGAAGGCAAGCTCCGCCCCATGCTGACGCAGGGTCCGGGCGATGCCCCAGGCGATGGAATGATCATTGGCGACGCCCAGCACCAGGCCCCGGCGGCCGGCCATGATGTTGGAGTGCAAGGCGGGCGCATCGGGTGTGTCCTGGGGGGGCACGCCAGATCCGTCAACGGGGCCGTTCATGGGACTTCTCCTGCGCGGGCCGGCGGTGGCCCGCCGATTATGCCTCGAGCCGCTTGAACGCCAGCGTGGCGTTGGTGCCGCCGAAACCGAAGGAATTGGACAGCACGCAGTTCAGACCCGCGTCGTCGATGCGCTTGGTCACGATTTCCGCATCGCCCGCTTCCGGATCGAGGTTTTCCACGTTGGCGGAGGCGGCGATGAAATCGTTGTTCAGCATGATCAGGGAATAGATCGCCTCGTGCGCACCCGTGGCCCCCTGGGAATGGCCGGTCAGCGACTTGGTCGAGGAAATCTTCGGCTTATGCGCGCCGAACACCTCTTGAATCGCCTTGAGCTCGGTCATGTCACCAGCCGGAGTCGAGGTCCCGTGCGCGTTGATGTAATCGACCTTGGTATTGCCGAGGCCCGCCGTCGCCAGGCGCATGCAGCGCATGGCGCCTTCACCCGAGGGCGCCACCATGTCGACACCGTCCGACGTGGCGCCATAGCCGACCACTTCGCCGTAGATCTTGGCGCCGCGGGCCTGGGCGTGCTCCAGTTCCTCAAGCACCACCACCCCGGCGCCGCCGGCGATCACGAAGCCGTCGCGGTCGGCGTCGAAGGGACGCGACGCGCGCTCGGGCGAATCATTGTATTTGGAGGACAAGGCGCCCATGGCGTCGAACAGCACGGTCAGGGACCAATGCAGTTCCTCGCCACCACCGGCGAACACCACGTCCTGCTTGCCCCATTGGATCAGCTCCGCCCCGTTGCCGATGCAATGGGCCGAGGTCGAACAGGCGGACGAAATGGAATAGCTGAGGCCGCGCATGTGATAGGCGGTGGCCATGTTGGCCGACACGGTGGAGCACATGGCCTTGGGAACCGCATAGGGGCCGATACGCTTGGCGCCCTTTTCGCGGGCCGTATCGGCGGCGTCGATCAGGGCCGAGGTCGACGGCCCGCCCGAACCCATGACAAGGCCCGTGCGCTCGTCGGACACATCGGCTTCGGAAAGGCCGGCGTCGGCGATCGCTTCGCTCATGGCGACGTAGGTATAAGCCGCCCCGTCACCCATGAAGCGGCGCAGCTTGCGGTCGATCTTGTCGTCCATATCGATCGTCGGCGCGCCATGCAGGTGCGAACGGAACCCGCGCTCCGCATACTCCGGGCAAAACACGATGCCTGAGCGCCCCGCGCGCAGGCTGTCCGTCACCTCGGCAACATTGCTGCCGATCGGTGACACGATCCCCATTCCGGTAACGACCACACGTCTCATGGGCTTCTCTTACTACCCTTCGGGGTCGGTAAACAAGGTTACGCGTAAATCCTCGGTCTCGTAGGCGACCTTGCCGTCCACCAGCATCACCCCATTGGCGATGCCGAGGGTGATCTGGCGCGCCATGACGCGCCGGATATCAATGCGGTACTGGACCAATTTGGCCTCCGGCTGGACCTGGCCGGTGAATTTCACGTTGCCGACCCCCAGGGCCCGGCCACGGCCGGGCGCCCCTGTCCAACCCAGGTAAAAGCCCAGCAGCTGCCACAGGGCGTCGAGGCCCAGGCAGCCGGGCATCACCGGGTCGCCCTGAAAGTGGCACTTGAAGAACCACAGGTCCGGATTGATGTCGAATTCCGCCTCGGCATAACCCTTGCCGTTGGCGCCGCCCTCATCGGAAATCGCGGTGATGCGGTCGAACATCAGCATCGGCGGCAGCGGCAGTTGCGCATTGCCGGAACCGAACAATTCGCCCTTCCCGCAGGCGATCA
>DNMS01000282.1:3428-8000 GCA_003488105.1 Rhodospirillaceae bacterium | reverse complement strand
GCCGTGGTCGGCTCGTCGGCGATGATCAGGTCCGGCTTGTTCAAAAGCGCGATGGCGATCGCCACGCGCTGGCGCATGCCGCCGGAAAACTGGTGCGGATAGGCCTTGAGACGCTCGTCCGGGCTGGGGATGCCGACCTGGCCCAGCGCGTCGCGGGCCCGGGCCCGGGCCGCGTCCTCGCTGACCGAGGCGTCATGGGCGCGCACGGTCTCGATCATTTGCGTATCGACCCGCAGCACCGGGTTGAGCGTCATCATCGGGTCCTGAAAAATCATCGCGATGCGGTTGCCGCGCAGCTGGCGCAGGCCTTCCGGATCCAGGGTCAACAGGTCCCGGCCCTGGAACAGGACCCGGCCGCCGACCACCCGGCCCGGTGGATCGACCAGGCCCAGGATCGAGAACCCGGTCACCGACTTGCCCGATCCGGACTCGCCGACCAAACCCATGATCTCGCCCCGGTTGACGGAGAAACTGACGCCGTCGACGGCCTTGGCCACACCGTCCTTGGTGAAGAAATGGGTTTCCAGGTTGTCGACCTGCAGGGTGGGCGCGCCGTTGTTCATGGTCTGCTATCGCGTCCTTATTTCTGCAAACGCGGGTTGAGCACGTCACGCAGCTGGTCGCCGACCAGATTGATGGCGACGATCGTGACAAGCAGCGCCACGCCGGGGAAGAAGCTGATCCAGTACAGGCCCGACAACATGAAGTCGAAGCCATTGGAGATCAAAAGGCCGAGCGACGGCTCCGAGATCGGCAATCCCACGCCGAGAAAGCTGAGCGTCGCCTCCAGCGATATGGCATGCGCCGTCTGGATCGTGCCGACCACGATGAGCGGCGGCAGACAGTTGGGGAACAGGTGGCGGAACACGATCCGGTTATGGCCGAGCGCCAGGCATTGCGCCGCCTCGATATATTCCTTGTTGCGCTCCACCAGGGCCGAGCCGCGCACCGTGCGCGCGTAATAGGCCCATTGCGCGATGACCAGCGCGATGGTGATCTTGTCCACGCCCTTGCCCAGAATGGCGAGCAGGATCAGCGCGATGAGGATCGCCGGAAACGACAGCTGAATATCGACCACGCGCATGATGAAGGCGTCGACGCGGCCACCGAAATAGGCCGCCGCTAGCCCTACCGTCGTGCCGATGCACAGCGCGAACACCCCCGACATGACACCGACCCCGAGCGAGATGCGCAGACCGTAGATGATCGCCGAGACGAGATCACGCCCGGCCCCGTCCGTGCCCAGCCAATAGGTCAGCCCGTCCATGGACTGACTGCCCGGCTTCAGCTTGCCGTCGAGAATGCTGACCTTCGCCAGATCGTATGGATCCGTCGGCGCGATCCAGGGCGCGAACAGGGCAAGCAGAATGATCCCCACCAACACCGCCAGCGCCGCCGTGGCGATGCGGCTGTCGGCGTAATCGCGGCAGAACCGGCGGAACGGCGTTTCCACCTTGACCGTCTCGGCCGGGGTTGCAACGGCCGGTGGGGCGGCGGTGTCGCTCATGACTTGATCTCCGACAGGCGGACGCGCGGGTCCAGGATGGAATACAGCACGTCGACCACCAGATTGATGATGACGAAGATAAGCACGATGATCATCAGGTAGGCGACGATCACCGGACGGTCGAGGGACTGGATACTGTCGATGATCAGCTTGCCCATGCCGGGCCATGCAAAGACCGTTTCCGTGACCACGGAAAACGCGATCAGGCCGCCGAATTCAAGACCCAGAACGGTGACCACGGGGATCATGATGTTCTTCATCAAATGCACCAGGACGATGCGGCTGTTGCGCAGCCCCTTGGCGCGGGCGAACTTGATGTAGTCCTGGTGGACGACTTCGCGCGTGCCGGCACGGGCCAGACGGATGACCAGGGATATCTTGAACAGCGCCAGGTTGAGCGCCGGCAGGAACAGGTGCGCCAACCCGTCCAAGGTCAGGAAACTGACGTCAATGCCGAGCAACGGCACCGTATCGCCGCGCCCCGTCGAAGGCAGCCAGCCGAGGATCACCGCGAACACCATGATGAACATCAACCCGACCCAGAAGGTCGGCAGCGAGAACCCCAGGATCGATCCCGCCATGATCGATTTGGACGCGACGGTATCCGGTTTCAGCCCCGCGTAGACACCCAAGGGAATGCCGATGACGACGGCCAAAAGCAGCGCCGCCAGCGCCAATTCGAAGGTCGCGGGAATGCGGTGGATGATGATTTCCAGGGCCGGCTCGCCATAGACGAAGGACTTGCCCAGGTTGCCCTCAAGCGCGCCGGCGACGAACCGCCCGTACTGCACGTACCAGGGTTTATCGAGGCCCATGGAGCGGATGACTTTTTCCCGCTCCTCCTGCGTCGCCTCGTCGGACACCATCATCTCGACCGGGTCGCCGACGATGTTGACTCCGCCGAACACGATGAACGACATCACCAGGACGACGACGAGGCTCTGCATAATCCGGCGGATGATGAAAACGGTCATGGATTGCCCCCCAGCCGGATGCGGGGGCGGCGCGCCGCTGGCCGCCCCCTTGTTCCGGCGGTGCCCCTACTCGGGCTGGATGTCGTAGGCGACCGTGCGCTCGTCCGTGCGCGCCAGGTACTTAAGGCCCTTCTTCGCGGCCCAGGTGTTGACCTGATAGTGCAGCGGGATCAGACCCATGTCCTCGCCGATGGCGATTTCCGTGGCCTGGGCCAGCAACGCCGCCCGCTTGGTATCATCGACCGTGGCCAAGGCCTGGTTCAGGACGGCTTCCATCTTGGTGCTGGAATACAGGCCGCGGTTGGACGACCCATTGCCCTTTTCCTTGTCATAGGTGGTGAGCAAGGAGCGCAGCGGCGACGAAGCCTCGCCCGTGCCCGAGCCCCAGCCGACCAGCAGGAACGAGAATTCCGGCGGCTTGGCCGGCCCGCCGTTCTTGCCGCGTTTGAAGAACACGCTTTTCGGCATGGTATCCGGGGTCGTCATGATGCCGATGCGCGACAGCATCTGGGCCACCGCCTCGACGATCTTGGCGTCGTTGATGTAACGGTCGTTGGGGCCGTGCAACGTCGTCTGGAAGCCGTTGGGATAGCCCGCCTCCGCCAGCAAGGCCTTGGCGGCCTTGGGGTCGTAGTTGTCGGGCTTCAGCTTGTCGGACACGCCGAAGAACCCTTCGGGCAGAAGCTGTCCGGCCTTCACCGCGATGCCTTCCATGACCCGTTCGATGATCAGGTCGCGGTTGATGGCCATGGAAATCGCCTTGCGCACGCGCACGTCCTTGAACGGGTTCTTGATCTCCTCGCCGTTCGGGCCCTTGGCGAAGGGCGTGACGTCGCGGTACTGGTCCAGGTGCAGATAGATCACCCGGTTGGAAATGCCCTGGCTGAGAGAAATCTTGTCGTTCTTCTTGAGCCCCGCCACGTCGATCGTCGGCACCTGATCGATGAAGTCCACGTCGCCGGCCAGAAGGGCCGCCAGACGCGACGGCGCCGACTTGATCGGCTTGATCACGACGGATTTCCAATGGGGCTTCTTGCCCCAATAGTCCTCGTTGCGTTCAAACTCCAGAACCTCGCCCTTGATCCACTTGACGAATTTGTAGGGACCCGTGCCGGCGGCCTGGCTGCCGTTGTTGAAGTCGCCTTCCCAGTGGCCTTTGGCCTTGTCGGAAACGATATGCACGTTCGACAGGTCGACCGCCATCAGGGGATAGGGCTCCGGCGTCTTGACGCGCAGCGTGTAGTCGTCGACGCGCTCATAGGTCTTGCCGCCGCTATGGCTGAAGACCTTGAAACTGGACTTGGCGTTCGGGTGAGCGGCCGCGCGCTCCATGGAGAAAATCACGTCGTCGACGTTGAATTCAGATCCGTCGTGGAACTTCACGCCCTTCCGCAGCTTGAATTCCCAGGTCGTGTCGTCGACCGGCTTCCATTCCGTGGCCAGACCGGGCAGCAGGCGCTGCTTGTGGTCCTGTTCCATCAGGCGGGAAAAGATGTGCTGGGCGATCTGGTTGTTGGGGCCCAGGTTGTGATAGTGCGGGTCGATCGAGGTCGGCTCCGTGCCGAGCCCGATGGTGATGGTCTGGGCCTGGACGGCCGTGCCGGCGGCGAAGGTCAGGCACAGGCCCGCCGCCGCCGCGATCATTGATTTACGGAAATACATTTCGATTAGGCTCCCTGCATAATCCGGGTCATTGCGCCCGGTCTTGGAAATCATGTTGCATCAAACCTGCGCCGCCGACAAGCACCGCCGCCGGGTGGTGTTCGGGGCTTGACCTGGGAAAGCTTTGATCGTTCGATATGACCCCATTTCCCGCCGACAAGGACCACCATAATGCCCGCCGACGCCGAATACCCCGTGCAGCTTGAGGCCCCGGACATCAGCCCCTACAAAGCGGGCAACACGGGCATCGATTACATCACCAGTTTCGAGGCGGCCGAACCGGGCCCCCACGTGATGATCACGGCGGTCGTGCACGGCAACGAGCTGTGCGGCGCCATCGCCCTCGACTGGCTGATGAAACTGGGCGTGCGGCCGAAGCGGGGCAGACTGTCGCTGGGGTTCATGAACGTCGCCGCCTATGGGCGGTTC
>DNMS01000282.1:874-3213 GCA_003488105.1 Rhodospirillaceae bacterium | reverse complement strand
GAGGATTTCAACCGCCTGTGGGACGCCGAGACCCTGGACGGCCCGCGCCAATCGGTCGAGCTGACCCGCGCCCGGGAAGTCCGCCCGTTCCTCGACACGGTCGACCGGCTTTTGGATATCCATTCCATGCAGCACGCCACCGGGGCCTTGATGCTGTCAGGTCCCCTCGACAAGGGGCGCAAGCTGGCCGAAGGCACCGGCGTGCCGGAACTGGTGGTCATGGACGAAGGCCATGCCGCCGGCCGGCGCATGCGCGACTACGCGGATTTCCGCAACGAGGCCTCGCCCAAGGACGCGCTTCTGGTCGAATGCGGCCAGCATTGGGAAAAGTCTTCGGAAGACATGGCCAAGGAAACGGCGTTGCGGTTTCTGCTGTACACGGGCGCCGTGGGCATGGACTTCGCGGGCCCGCACCTGGGGCCGCAGCCGCCGAAACAGAAGATCGTCGAGGTCACCCATCCGGTCACCATCACAACCGACCGCTTTCGTTTCGCCGAGGATTACCGCGGGCTTGAGACGATCGCCAAGGCGGGCACGGTGCTGGGCTACGACGGCGACGATCCCGTGGTCACGCCGCATGATGATTGCGTGCTGATCATGCCCTCGCGGCGCCTCAACCGGGGGGGCACGGCGGTCCGCCTGGCCCGCGTCGTCGGCTGATCCCCGCCATTGACAGAGGGGCTTTTCCTGCCAAATTAAGGGATACGAAGGGTGCTGCCGCTGCGCGGGTCCTTCGGCCGTTTTCGCTCATGACACCAGAGGAGAACGCCCATGTCTCGGCTCGGCGCCTTCAACAGCCCCCTGCTTTTGGGTTTCGAACATTTCGAACGTATGCTCGACCAGGCCGCCAAGGTCTCCGGTGAGGGCTATCCCCCCTACAATATCGAACAGGTGGGCGACAATCTGTTGCGCATCACTCTGGCCGTCGCCGGGTTTACCGACGACGATCTTTCCGTCACGGTCGAGGAGAACCAATTGGTCATCCGCGGCCGCCAGCAGGACGACGGGGCCGAGCGCATCTACCTGCACCGGGGCATCGCGGCGCGCCAGTTTCAGCGCAGCTTCGTCCTGGCCGAGGGCATCGAGATCGTGCGCGCGCACCTGGATAACGGATTGCTGCACATCGACCTTGAACGCCATGTGCCGGAACCCGAGGTCAAGACCATCGCCATCGAAAAGGGCGGCATGAAAAACAAACCGGGCCGCACCATCGACGTGGCGCCCGAGGAATAGGCCCCGCACGACACATCCCGGCATCCGCCCCCGCCGCCCGGATGCCGCCGAAATTCTCAGGCGGCGCATGAAGAAATCCTAAAACCGCGTGCCCGGAAAACGGGGCGCGGCACCAGAAGGAGTTTCAAGCCATGAACACCAATACACCCGACAACCAAGCCCCGCCGGCCCCCGGCGGACTGACGGCCGAGGATTTTCTGGCCCTGGGTGCCGAAACCTCGGCCTTCGTCAAGGCCATCGAGGTCGACGGCAAACCCGCCTACGGCATCTTTTCCGCCTTCGGGCAGCCGCTCGGCTATGCGGAATCCTTCGCCGTCGCCCAGGTGACCGTGCGCCAGAACGACCTGGAGCCGTTTTCCGTCCACTAAGTCCGGCATCCGTTATTCCCGCCGACAGGCCCGTTTTTGTCCGTCGGTTAAAGGATCGGTTAACCGTTTTTGCCGAGAATAGGGAATGGATGCGGTTTCCCTCGGGCCCGAGAAATGGGCTTCAGTCAGGCCCATCATGGGTCCCGCAGAATACGGGGGAAACGGGAACCGCCAGTCGGGAGAACGACTGATGTCGGACAACACTCACGCGAACAGCAAGCCTGTCGGCAATTTCAAGGCCATGGCGCTGCGCCGCATGTCGGGAACGGATTTTCTCGCCCTGGGATCGGACAAGATCGTGTTCGTGAAGCCGGTCGCGGCCGAAGGCAGCAAGGCCTACGGCGTCTATTCGGCGTCGGGCGAGGAACTGGGCTGGGCGGAAAGCTTCGAGTTGGCCGAAGCCACGGCGTTCAAGAACGACTTCGCGGTCGCCACGCTTCACTAGCAGCGATCGAGGGCGGATATGCGGACGGGGCCCAAAAGGCCCCGCGTCCGCCGTCGGAATCATGAAAAATCAGGCGGCCTGACCGCCGCAAATCCCGAGCGGCATTGCCGCGACGTTGATTTGCGCCTGAATTCAACGTGGCACAGATCGCTTAAGCCGCCTGTACGTCGGCCGAGTTGCTGAGGATAGCGTAGAGCGCTTCGGCATTGTCCGTGCCGCGCAGCTTGTCGCAGGTCGCGCGGTCGCGCAGCAGCCGGGACACCCGGGCCAAGGCCTTCAGATGGTCCGCCCCC
>DNMS01000282.1:471-767 GCA_003488105.1 Rhodospirillaceae bacterium | reverse complement strand
CCCGGGCCAGGGCCTTGAGATGGTCCGCCCCCGCCGATTCCGGCGCCAACAGCAGGAAAATCAGGTCGACCGGCTGTTCGTCGATGGCCTGGAAGTCGATGGGCTTTTCCATGCGCGCGAACATGCCATAGAGCTTGTCCAGGCCGGGCAGCTTGCCATGGGGAATGGCGATGCCGTTGCCCACGCCGGTGGTGCCCAGTTTTTCCCGTTCCATCAGCACGTCGAACACCGCGCGTTCGTCCAGATCGGTGACGCGCGAAACAGCGCCCGCCAGTTCCTGAAGCGCCTGCTTCTTG
>DNMS01000282.1:0-252 GCA_003488105.1 Rhodospirillaceae bacterium | reverse complement strand
TTCCTGAAGCGCCTGCTTCTTGCTGGTCACGCGCAGATTGGCGATCACGCTGTCGGAGGTGAGGAGGTCGCGGATTTCCATAACCAGTCCTTTGCCTGTCGCGGACGCCGTTGAGGCGTCCAAAGCACCCTTACGCGTCGGCGGAGCGGCCGTCGACCGGATCGATCCAGCCGATGTTGCCGTCTTCGCGCCGGTAGACGACGTTCAGGCGTCCCGATTTGCTGTCACGGAACATCTGCACCCGAACGTCCG
>DNMS01000229.1:2713-10820 GCA_003488105.1 Rhodospirillaceae bacterium | reverse complement strand
TGTTGCTTGACGAGCCGACGGCCGGCATGGCGCGGGCGGACACCAACAACACGATTGATTTGATGAAGCGGATTGCCCAGCGCGGGGTGACCATGGTGGTCATCGAACACGACATGCATGTGGTGTTCTCCCTGGCCGAAAGAATTTCCGTATTGGCCCAGGGAACGGTCATCGCCGAGGATACGCCCGAGAACATCAAGGGGAATCCGAAAGTTCAGGAAGCCTACCTTGGTGGAGCGCATCTATGAACCAGATAGACGAACGGGAGTCTCGTATGGACAAGAGCGCCGAGGAACAGACGCTGCTTGAAAACGGTGGGTTTAAAGACGGCACGGCGCCGGGCGTGAAGCCGGTGACGGGGAAAGGCGGACAGCCCGCCTATTTCTCATGTTGGGACATTCACGCCTATTACGGCGAAAGCTATATCGTTCAGGGCGTTTCGTTTGACATCCGTGAAGGGGAGATCGTCGCCCTTCTGGGACGCAACGGTGCGGGCAAGACGTCGACGCTTCGGGCCATCGCGCGGCTCGACGATCCGGGGCTCAAGCATGGCGAGATTTGGCTCGATCATAAACCGCTGCACAGCATGCGGGCCCACGAGGCGTCGCGGAACGGCATCGGCCTGGTGCCCGAAGACCGGCGCATCATCCAGGGCCTGACGGTGGAAGAGAACCTGACCCTGGCCCAGATCGCGCCGCCGATCGGCTGGTCCATCGAGCGCATTTACGAGCTGTTTCCCCGCTTGGGTGAACGCCGCAATCAGGAAGGCACCACGCTGTCCGGCGGCGAGCAGCAGATGCTCGCGATCAGCCGGGCGCTCGCGCGCGACGTGAAGCTGCTTCTGTTGGACGAGCCCTATGAAGGCCTTGCGCCGGTGATCGTGCAGGAGATCGAGCGGACCTTGGAAGAGATCAAGTCGCACGGCATGACGACGATTATCGTCGAGCAGAACGCCATCGCCGCCCTGCACCTGGCGGACCGGGCCATCATTCTCGACATGGGGAAGGTGGTGTTCGACGGCCTTGCTCAGGAAGTCCTTGAGAATGCCGACATGCGTCAACAGTACCTGGCGATCTGACGGTCAGGCCCGGAGCGGCTCATCGGGCGTGCACTCCAAAGAATGGCGGATGGGGTGGGATTCGAACCCACGGTACGCTTTCACGCACGCTGGTTTTCAAGACCAGTGCCTTCAACCGCTCGGCCACCCATCCGGTCCAGACTCACGGAGCCCGGATATAGGGAGGATGTCTCTCGTGTTCGCGGGCGGCTGTCAAGACTAAGCGAATGTCGGTCGAACTCGCCTAGAAAAGCCGGAGAAGGCTTAACTGGATGATGTGGATGACGCCGATGGCGGCGAGGGTGCCCCCGGTTACCACGCCAAGTGTGTTGCCGATGAGTCTGGTGGATCGGTTCGTCATTGTGAAGCCTCCTGCCCCGGCATGTCCGTTCGTCCGACGTTTTGCTGAATGCAGTCTTGCTAATGCACCTCGGTGCGGCAGTGACCGGAGTCACAAACCCCAAAAAAAAGACCAAAAAGATGACGTCAGGTTACTGTCAGGGTTTGATTTCACGGCAATTTTCACGCGTCGCACTGCGCAAAAACGGCGGAAATCAGCCCTAATCCATAAAATGAAAAAATTGTCAAGATAGGGTTGTTATGCGTGCCTGGTCTTGGTAATATACGAATGTAATCCGTGTGTGATGATTTGATCACGCGACGTGCAGGTTCAGAAGGGACCGCCTGACAATGATCGGTTCGGCACAGAAAGCGCCGGGAGTAAACGCAGCCCTCACTGCCCTCAATCTGGCAGTGGTGCGGCAAGTCGTTTTCGAGCGAGCGGCAGAGCAGATTTCTGATCGGCGCGAGGATGCGACCGCAGCTGTCGTTCAGACGGCTGAAGAAAACCGCAACCGCAATGCCGCCGTCGGGGCTATCCTCGAAGACAAGAATTCCCACCATTCCTCAGAAGACGACCGCGCGTCCAACAGCGGTGCCGGCAACGAATTCAAATCCCCTGATTTCCCCGCTAATAGCGGCAAGACGGTCGACATCCAGGTCTGAGGTTCGAACGCCTTCCGTGTTGTGGTGTCGGGCCCTTCAGGGCTTTTTTTAATGCCTGGCCCATGCCGCGCGCCCTGTAGGATCGTCTGAAGGTGACGCGACGGTATCCGTGTTAGGCGGATTTGCGTGCGCTTGATCGGGCCTTGGGGTACAAGCCGGGCCATGTATTTCATCCTGTCCAAAGTTATGTGGTTTCTGTTGAAGCCGTCGATGGTCATGTTTCTTGGCATGACGGTCGGTTTTGTGCTCGTCCTGACCCGGTTTCGCCGGGCCGGTCTGATGCTGTTCGGTGTCAGTATCCTGACCCTTTGGGCGGTCACCGTGATCCCGGTCGGAGAGATGATGATCCGAGATCTGGAGGAGCGCTTTCCCAAACAGACGGAGCTGCCGGAAAAGATCGGCGGAATCATCGTGCTCGGGGGCTCCATCAATCCTGTGCTCTCCCGCGAGCGGGGGCAGATCGCCGTCGACAGCAGCATGGAACGGCTGTTGTTCTTTGCCATGTTGGGGGACACCCGCCCGGGCGTGCCGTTGGTGTTCACCGGCGGAGCGGGCAGTCTGTTCGCCCAGGATGCCAAGGAAGGGCATTACTTCAAGGATCTGGCAGAGCTGCTCAATCTTGATATGTCGCGGGTGGTTGTCGAGGCGGAGTCGCGCAACACCATGGAAAACGTGGTGTTCAGCAAGAAATTGGTGACGGTCGAGGACGGCCGGCCTTGGGTGATGATTACCTCCGCCCGCCATATGCCGCGCGCCGTCGGCCTGTTCCGCAAGCAAGACTGGCCGGTCATTCCCTATCCCGTCGATTACATCACGCTGCCGGCCAGGGGTTGGACGCTGAGCCTGGAGAACCTGGGGGGGCAGTCCATGCTGGACGCCGCCGTGCATGAATTCCTGGGCATGGCTGTCGCCTATATTCTGGGCCGTAGCGACAGCCTGTACCCGGCTCCCTGATATAATCAACCGCACGACCGGGCAGCCGGCCCCCTTGCGGCGGTCAAATCCCTATGGCACAAGGCCTTCATGGCCCAGGCGAGGCAACCGCTATCGGTCGGGCAGGGTATCGAGGATCATGCAGAGACGTTCAATATGGCTCGCGGCGTCGGTGTTGTGCGCTCTTTGGCTTGGAAGCCTTGGCATTCGGCCGGCTTCTGCCTCGGTTGAACCGGTAACCCCACCGAGCGCCGCCGAATTCCAGGCTTGGCTCGATTCTTTCAAAACAACCGCCGCCGCGCGGGGTATTTCCGCCGCGACCCTGGACCGGGCCCTGGCGGGCGCGTCCTACATCACCCGGGTCATCGAGCTGGACCGCCGCCAGCCCGAATTCACCATGACCTTCTGGCAGTATTACGAAAAGACGATTTCCGACAAACGGATCACCCGCGGCCGCGAACTGCTGAAGACCCATGCCGAACTGCTGAACAAGGTCGAGGCTAAATACGGTGTGCCGCCCCGGTTCCTGGTTGCCTTTTGGGGGCTGGAAAGTAACTTCGGCGACTACACGGGAACCTTTCCGCTGATCGGCTCCCTGGCGACCCTGGCGTTCGATCCCCGGCGTTCCAAGTTCTTTTCAGAACAGCTTCTGGCGGCGCTGGAGATCATCGACCGTGGCGACATCCCGGCGGATGTGAAGGCATCCTGGGCCGGGGCCATGGGCAATACCCAGTTCATTCCCTCGACCTACCGCGCCTATGCGATCGACTTCGATGGCGACGGGCGCCGTGATTTATGGCGATCCCTGCCGGACGTGTTCGCCTCGTCGGCGCATTTCCTGTCCAAGTCCGGTTGGCGCAAGGACGAGACCTGGGGACGCGAGGTGCGTCTGCCCAAAGGCTTCGATTTTGCTTTAAGCGGACTTGATAAGAAATTGAAATTAAAGGAATGGCAGGCAAAAGGCGTGCGCCGTTCCGATGGCCGTGACCTGCCGGCGGCGGACATCAATGCAGCCCTGGTGTTGCCCGCGGGAGCGGATGGCCCAGCCTTCCTGGTCTACGGCAATTATGAAACCATTCTCGTGTGGAACCGCTCGATTCTCTATGCCTTGGCGGTTGGGCATCTTGCCGACCGTTTGGTCGAAAAAGGTTCCCTCGTTGCCAAAAAGCCAAGTAACGACAAAGCCTTATCCAGATCCGACATGCGTGAAATTCAGCGTCTTCTGGCGGAAAAAGGGTTCGACACCGGGGGGCAGGACGGCATCGCCGGGGCCAAGACCCGGCGTGCCATCAAAGCCTATCAGGGACGTGAAGGCCTGGCGCCGGACGGTTATCCGGATTCCCGATTGCTCGATCATCTGCGCGGCAGCGGCGGGTAACGCCCACAGTTGCCGGGCGGGCCAGACTCGACTACACTAGATAAAGGCTGGTTTCCGTAGATTTTCCACTACATTTTCGTATTCAGGGGGCGGCGCCATGGCTGGGCGTATTAAGGTTAACTGGCTGATCTTGTTGGGGTTGGCCATCCTGGTCAGTGGTTGCGCCGAAACTCAGTTCCTGATTTCCGGCACCAAGCGCCTGCAAGGGGCGGCGGGAACCACGGGCCATTACAAGATCGGCAATCCCTATCAGATTTCCGGCACCTGGTATTATCCGGCCGAGGAATGGGACTACGACGAAACCGGGATCGCCTCCTGGTACGGCAGTGATTTCCACGGCAAGGACACGGCCAACGGCGAGACCTACGACATGAATGACCTGACGGCGGCGCACCGCACGTTGCCGCTGCCGTCCTTCGTACGGGTCATCAACCTGGAAAACGGGCGCTCCATCGTGCTTCGGGTCAACGACCGGGGGCCCTTCGCCAAGGGGCGCATTATCGATGTCTCTCGCCGCGGCGCGCAATTGCTGGGGTTCAAGGACCAGGGCACGGCGCGGGTCCGGGTGCAGATTCTGGCCGAACGCTCGCAGGCCCTGAAGGCGCAGATTCTCGGCCAAGACTCAATTGCTGAACACGGCAGTCCCATACAGGTGGACAAGATGCCGAAAGCCTCGGTCAGCGCCGAATCCCTGCCGCCGCCGCCGGGGGCGCAGGCCGCCCCCCAGCCGTCCAGCCCGCCACCCGCATCGGCGCCGAGCAGCCAAGCCGCCGCTGCTGATGACATTCGCCCCGCCCCGCCGGCCGAACCGGAAGTCACCACAGTCGCCGTCGGGCCGACCAAGATCTTTGTTCAGGCGGGGGCTTTCACCAATTACCAGAACGCCATGCGGACCCAGATCATGGTCAACCGGGTGTCGCCGGCGACGATTTCCCATGTCCTGATCGACAACAAGGATTTTTACCGTGTCCGGGTCGGTCCTCTGGCCACGGTCGAGGATGCCGACCGGGCCCTTGAGCAACTTCAGGCCATCGGTTATCCAGGGGCGCGGATCATCGTCGACGGCAAGGGGGCGGGGTCCTGACCCCATTTTCGCCCCATTTCCATGGCGTGGTCGGCGCAAAGATTGGCCCGGACGCCCGGTCCCGGGTATTGCAAGGAACCAGAAGGACGTGCCTTTAAGCAGCGGGCGCGAAGCATGATGACGATATTGAATTCCGTATCCCAATCCGTTCCGCATCTGCGCCGCCTTGCGGCGGCGGCCGTGATGATCGCCGCCATGACGGCCGGCGTCCCGCCGGCCGCGGCCATGGACACCGTCGCCCGCGAGGCGGTCCTGATCGACAGTCAGACCGGCGCCGTGCTGTTCGAAAAGGACGCGGACGCGCTGATGCCGCCGGCATCCATGAGCAAGCTGATGACGGTCTACATGGTGTTCGAACGCCTGAAGGAGGGCAGCCTGTCCCTCGACGAGGAGTTCGTGGTCAGCGAGAATGCCTGGCGCAAGGGCAATTGGGCCTCGGGCGGGTCGACCATGTTCCTGGAACCGCGCCAGCGGGTCCGCGTCGAGGATCTGTTGCAGGGCATCATCGTGCAGTCGGGCAACGACGCCTGCGTTGTCGTCGCCGAGGCCTTGGCCGGCAGCGAGGATGCCTTTGCCGAGATGATGACCGAAAAGGCCCGCGAAATCGGGCTCAAGAACAGCACCTTCCGCAACGCGTCGGGCTGGCCCCATCCGGAACACCGCATGACGGCGCGTGATCTGGCGACCCTGGCCAAGCGGACGATCAAGGATTTTCCCGAGTTCTACCACTATTACTCGGAGCGCAAGTTCACCTACAACAACCACACCCAGCACAACCGTAACGAACTGTTGGGCAAAGGCATCGGTGTCGACGGCCTGAAGACGGGGCATACGGAAAATGCCGGATACGGGTTGACCGCCTCGGCGGAGCGCCTCGACCGGCGGCTGATCCTGGTCGTCAACGGCCTGCCCAACAAGCGTGCCCGGCGCGAGGAGCCGCAACGGCTTCTCGAATGGGGCTTCCGCGAGTTCAAGAACTACGCCCTGTTCAAGGCCGGCGAGGAAGTCGCCAAGATCGATATCTGGCTCGGCAATAAGCCACAGGTGCCGCTGATCGTCACCGACGAGATGCTGCTGACCCTGCCGCGCAAGGAACGCGCGGGCATGAAGGTAACCGTCGAATATCAGACGCCCGTGCCGGCCCCGGTACAGGCGGGGGACAAGCTCGGCACCCTGACCCTGACCTTCCCTGAGCGCGAAGCGATCAAAGTCCCGCTTTTGGCTGGTGACGGCGCCGAACGCCTGGGCCTTTTCGGTAGGGTGATGAGTGCTCTCCGGTCTATCATCCTGGGTGTTTCCGGTTAGCGCCGCCCGATCAGGGACGCGGCGGCTGACGGCGGACATGCACGGAACGCGCGATAACCAGGATATTCGGGGTGCCGGCCGGTGACGACGGGCAAGTTCATTACATTCGAAGGCGGCGAGGGCGGCGGCAAGTCGACCCAACTCGGCCTGTTGGCCAAGGTGCTGGAGGACGCGGGTGTCGAGGTTCTGACCACGCGGGAGCCCGGCGGCACGCCGGGGGCGGAGGACATCCGTAATCTGCTGGTTCGTGGCACGATTGACCGCTGGCCGCCGGTGGCTGAGGTGCTCCTGCATTTCGCGGCCCGGGTTGACCATGTCGAGAAATCGATCCTGCCGGCGCTGGAAAGCGGCGCCTGGGTGCTATGCGATCGCTTCACCGATTCCACGCTGGCCTATCAGGGCGGCGGGCACGGCCTGGGGCTGCAGCGCATTCAGGCCCTCAAGGAAGACATTCTGGGCGACTTTCAGCCGGATTTGACCCTGATCCTGGATATACCGGTGGAGGAAGGTCTGGCCCGCGCCTTCGGCCGCGCCGGGGCCGAGGACCGATATGAGCGCATGGACCTGGGCTTTCACACCCGCATCCGAGATACCTTCCTGGCGATCGCCGAGGCGGAACCCGGACGCTGCGCCGTGGTTGATGCCACCGGCACCGTCGATGATGTGCAGCGGGAAATCTGCGCCGCCGTGTCGCATCGCCTGGGCGCCGACCTGAAAGCCGCGGGCCGATGAGTGACGACGATGCCCCGGACCTGGACCCGCGCGCCAATCCGGACTTGATCGGGCATCTGGAGGCCGAGGAGAGCCTGCGCACGGCGCTTGAGGCCGGTCGCCTGGCCCATGCCTGGCTGATCACCGGGCCCAAGGGCATCGGCAAGGCGACCCTGGCGCACCGGTTTGCGCGCTATGTCCTGAGCCATGGCGCGGTCCTGGCCAAGGCCGCCCCCACGAACGATGGCCCGGGCCTGTTTGGCGACGCCCCGCCGGAACCGGCCCCTGCGCCTGCCGGGGCCGGGGGAGACGGGCCGGGGCTTTACCTGGACCCCGCCCATCCCGTGTTCCACCGCACGCTGGCCGGCAGCCATGCCGACTTGATGGTGATCGAATGCGCGGTTGACGAGAAGACCGGCCGCCGCAAGGGCCAGATCCCGGTCGACGCCATCCGCGCCGTGAAAGGCTTTCTCAGTCTGACGGCGGGCGAGGGGGCGTGGCGCGTGGTCGTCATCGATAGCGCCGACGACATGAACCGAAATGCTGCCAATGCGCTTCTCAAAGTACTTGAAGAACCACCGCCCCAGGCCTTGGTTATCCTGGTGTCCCATAACCCCGGCAGTTTGCTGCCGAG
>DNMS01000229.1:0-2551 GCA_003488105.1 Rhodospirillaceae bacterium | reverse complement strand
CCGACCATCCGTTCGCGCTGCCGGCGTCTGACCCTGCGGCCGCCGCCGGCGGATGCCGTGGCGGCCCTGATCGCCCAGCGCTGTCCCGATCTGGGGGCGGCCGAGGCGGCGCGTCTGGCCGAAGTCGCCGAAGGCAGCATCGGGTACGCCCTCGATCTGGCGGAGCAGGGGGGATTGGCCATGCTGGACGAGGTCTCGGGCCTGCTCGCGCGCTTGCCGGACGGCATTCCGGCCAAGGATTTACATGATTTCGCAGGGCGTCTGGGCGGTGCCGGGAAGGAAGCCGAATTCGCGGCTTTCGCCAAGACGCTGCGTTGGTGGCTGGAACGCCTGATTATCGCCGCCGGCGGCGGGCCGTTGCCGGACATCATCGACGCTGAGGCCGTGGCCAGGCTCAACGCCATGGCCGGCCTTGATCGCTGGCTGGAGGTATGGGAAAAGGTGTCGCGCCTGCTTGCCGCGACGACCGCCGCCAACCTGGACCGCAAGCAGGTGGTTCTCAACGCGTTCATCACGGCCGAAGCGGCGGTCCGGCGATAACGCGGACGACGCACCACCCTGAAACGCCCTGTGCCATTGGATCCACACATGCCGGCCACGCCCTACTACCTGACCACGCCCATCTATTACGTGAACGACGCGCCGCACATCGGCCATGCGTATACGACGCTGGCCTGTGACGTGCTGGCGCGGTTCAAGCGCCTGGACGGTTACGACGTGAAGTTCCTGACGGGCACGGACGAACACGGCCAGAAGGTGGAAAAATCGGCCCAGGCCAAGGGCATCGATCCGCAGACCTTCGCCGATCAGGTGTCGCAGAATTTCCGCACCCTGGCCGATTTCATGAATTTCAGCCACGACGACTTCATCCGCACCACGGAGCCGCGCCACATCAAGGCCTGCCAGGCGATCTGGCAGCGCATGATCGACGCCGGGGAAATCTACCTCGGCAGCTATTCCGGCTGGTACGCCGTGCGCGACGAGGCGTTCTACGGCGAGGGCGAGTTGACCAAGCGGCCCGACGGTACGCGCATCGCGCCCTCGGGCGCCGAGGTCGAATGGGTGGAGGAGCCCAGCTACTTCTTCCGCCTGTCCGCCTGGGAAGACAGGTTGTTGGCGTTCTATGACGCCAACCCAGATTTCATCGCCCCGCCGAGCCGGCGCAACGAGGTCACCAGCTTCGTCAAGGGCGGCCTGCAGGATCTGTCCGTGTCGCGCACCACCTTCAACTGGGGCGTGCCGGTGCCGGGCGACGAGGCGCACATCTTCTACGTCTGGCTCGACGCCCTGACCAACTACATCTCGGCCCTGGGTTATCCGGACGAGGCAGGGGAATACGCCACCTATTGGCCCTGCGACCTGCATATGGTCGGCAAGGACATCCTGCGCTTTCACGCGGTTTACTGGCCGGCCTTCCTGATGGCCGCGGGGCTGGAGCCGCCGAAACGCGTGTTCGCCCACGGCTGGTGGACCAACGAAGGCCAGAAGATTTCAAAATCCGTCGGCAACGTCATCGATCCCATTGATCTGGTTGGAAAATACGGCCTCGACCAGGTGCGCTATTTCCTGCTGCGCGAGGTTCCGTTCGGCAACGACGGTGATTTCTCCCACAGCGCCATGGTCGGGCGCATGAACGGTGAGTTGGCCAACGATTACGGCAACCTGGCGCAGCGTGTGCTGTCCATGGTCACCAAGAATTGCGGCGGCACGGTGCCGACGCCGGGCGAGTTCACCGACGATGACAAGGCACTGCTTGATCCGGCGGCGGCGCTGCTGGACGTGGTGCGGGGTGCTTTGGACCGTCAGGCGTTCCACGAGGCGCTGGAGGCCATCTGGGCCGTGATCCGCGCCGCCAACGGCTATGTCGACCACCAGGCGCCCTGGAAACTGCGCAAGGAAGACCCGGACCGCATGGCGACGGTGCTGTACGTGCTGGCCGAAACCATCCGGCGGCTGGCCATCCTGACTCAGCCCTTCATGCCCGATACCTCGGCCAAGCTGCTGGACCAGTTGGCCGTGGCGGCGGATGCCCGCGCGCTCGATCAATTGGTCCCCGGCGTAGCCCTGACGCCCGGCACGGCCCTGCCCAAGCCGGAAGGGGTGTTTCCCCGTTTTCAGGACGACGAGACCCAGGGAGCGGCCTGAAGCCATGGACGGTACCCGGCAACCTTTTTTGGTCGACAGCCACTGTCATCTCGATTTCCCGGAGTTCGAGGAAGAACTTGATGCGGTGGTCGCGCGGGCGGGGGAGGCCGGGGTCGCCTATATGGTGACGATCTCGACCCATCTGTCCAAGTTCGACCAGGTCAAGGCCGTGGCCGAACGCTTCCCCAACATCTTCTGCACCGTCGGCATCCATCCGCATCAGGCGGCGACGGAAAAGGTCACCAGCGCCCGGGAACTGACGGAACTGGCGGCCCATCCCAAGGTCGTCGGGATCGGTGAAACGGGCCTGGATTTCTATTACGAACGCAGCCCCCGGGACATTCAGGAAACCCAGTTCCGCGCCCATATCAATGCGGCGCGCAAGACCGGCCTGCCGCTGATCGTT
>DNMS01000256.1:3198-3781 GCA_003488105.1 Rhodospirillaceae bacterium | reverse complement strand
TCGAATACCGGCTGGCGGAAAGCGATGGCATCGTCCGCGCCATCGACCCGGAAACGCGCACCGTGTCCACGGACTTCGACGACGTGAGCGCCGACGTGGTCAACTTCATCCCCCGCCAGCGCGCCGGCGACATCGCGCTGGCCGCCGGCACGGCTGATGAAACGGGCTGGTGCCCGGTCGATCCGGCGACTTTTGCCTCAACCCTTGTGCCCCATGTCCATGTCATCGGCGACGCCGCCTTCGCCCCACCCTTGCCAAAGGCCGCCGCCGCCGCGGTCAGCGTCGCGGAAACCTGTGCCCAGGCCATCGTCCGCGACCTGACCCAGGCCGACATGCCGGCACCCCATTGGCACGCGGGCTGTTATTCCCTGGCCGCGCCCGGCCATGGGTTCGAGGCCAGCACCGACTTTCACCTGGCAAAAGGGCATGTCGCCATCGACGAAGCGACCATGCAACGCACGCCCGAGGGAGCCCCGGCCGAGGACCTGCAGGCCGGGGCCGAGAAGGCGGAGCTATGGCTGCGCGGCATCATGGGACAGGTCTGGGGCTGACCCCGAACCCGGCAAAACACATAAGATTTATG
>DNMS01000256.1:359-2902 GCA_003488105.1 Rhodospirillaceae bacterium | reverse complement strand
TATGAAGGCGGCGACGCCGACAAGAAATACCGCGGCGCCCTGCGCAACATTCAGAACCACATCAACGCCGTCGGCGCGGAAAACATGGACATCAAGGTCGTCCTGCACGGCAACGGTTTGGGCGTGCTGAAGAACGCCAAGTCCAACGACAAACTGAAAGGTCAGGTCGTCAGCCTGAAGTCGCAGAACGTCAAATTCAACGTCTGCAACAACACGCTGAAGGGCCGCAAGATCAACTACGAACAGGACCTTCTCGAGGTCTTCCCGGAAGACATCGTGCCGTCGGGCGTGGCCGAACTCTCCCATCTGCAGCAGATGGGCTACACCTATATCAAGCCGTAACCGGCATCGTTCCTGAAGACTCTCCCTCCCCCAAGACCTGAACGGGGGCCGCAGAAAAACTGCGGCCCCCTTTTTTAGGTCTCTTGGGAAGCTCAGATGTCGGGCGCGCGCAACAGCCGTGACAACAACCGTTCTACCGGCGCGTGGTCGTCGGTCAGCACGGGCGGGTCGACCGCCGCAAGCCGGCGGTCCAGGTCGCCTTCCGGCCAACGCGCCCAGGCCCGCGCCAAGCCGCGCAGGGAGACGATCCGCGTTTCCGGGGTCGGCCGCGCCGAGGCCAGAACGATGAAGGTGACGCGCCCGGTCTCGTCCATCTCGTCCAGGGTCTTCCAGACCTCGACGGCGGGAAAGTCCAGGCGCAGGGTCTTGACCAGGGCGAACAGAAAGCGCGGATCGCTGCCCAAATCGACCACGTTGACCGCATAGAACCCGCCTTCGCTCAGGCGTGCCGCCAATTCACCATGGAATTCCCGGGTCACCAGATGGGCCGGCACGGCGATGTCGTGAAAGGCGTCGCCGAATACCACGTCGAAACGCTCCGACCGGTCCAGGGCCGAAAGCGCCCGGCGCGCGTCCTGATGCAGGATCCGCAGGTTGGCCGCCTTTGGGTCGAGCCACATTCGGTCCGCCGCCGCCTGTGTCACCGCCGGATCCAGTTCGGCCACGGTCATCTTCATATCCGGGTGCAGGCGCGCCCAGGCGCGCGGCAGGGTATAGCCGCCGCCGCCGATGAAATAGGCTCGTGTCGCGCGGTGCCCGGCCAGGCGCAGGTCCGCAATCTCATCCACGAAATGGACATAGGGGCTGTACAACAACGCCGGGTCGTCGCGGTCGTTGATGGAATGAACCAAGTGGTCGAGCACCATCAGGCGGCTGGGCCGGCCGCTCATTGCGGAGAAGTCGTCGAAGCGGATACAGAAATAATCGCTTTCCACCTGACAGGGCGAACGATAGGCGGCCTGCATGTTGCCCCAAACCGCAAGCCCGGCCCCCGGCAGCACGAGGAACGCCAGGACGGCCGCCCAGCGCCGCGACCACAGGGCAAAGCCGATGGCCAGGGCGGCATACAGCACGGCGACGGCGATCACCGTCCCCGTCGCCCCGACCCAGGAAATGAACAGATAGCCGGCAGCCAAGGTGCCGAAGATGCTGCCGCCGGCACCGGCGGCGAACATGCGGCCCAGCACCCGCCCGGCCTGATCCGGTTCCGCATCGATAGCCAGCTTGGTGACCAGCGGTGAGACAATGCCGACGAACAGGGACGGCAACAGGAATAGAACCGCCGTCAGCACCACCACCGCCGTGACGGCGCCCAGCCCGCCCGACAACAGCGGCCCGGAGACGAGGCGCAGCAGCGGCAACGACGCCAAGGTAGCGACGGCGGCGGCGGCCAGGGCCAGGGCCGTGCGGCGCACGCCTTCGGCACGACCGATGGCAGGCCCGGCCAGACGCCCGCCCAACCAATGCCCGATCGAAAGTCCGGCCAGAACGATGGCGATGATCGCAGTCCAGGTATATAGCGACATGCCCACGTAGGGGGCGATCAGGCGCGCGGCGACGATCTCCAGAACCAGGGCCCCGGCGGCAGTCAGAAACACGGCGGCGGTAAAGGCGAAGGCGGTCATGGGCGTCCCCTGGATCGGCCTGCCGAACCTGAAATCCGGCGAACGGCGGTTGTAGCACGATGCGCCTAAGGGAAAAGCCCGGATTCCCAGGAACCGCAGCATCCGCCAATTGTACACCAATTGTGTGAAATATAATTAAATCACATATATTTTTGTGAATATAACTATTGATTCCCCCATAAACGCTGTTTAAATACAGAGACCAGATGGCCCAAGGGGCCGTATTCCCGGGACCACGCAGGCCTCGGCACACGCAGGAACGGCACGACATGGACTCGCTCGAACCCAGGTTTCTTCTTCTCGCCGGCGCCCTCGCCGTCGGATTCATCTACGGCACCGTGGCGCGGGCTTCCGGGTTCTGTCTGCGTTCCGCCGTGATCGAAGTCATTGATCGTCGCCCGGCGCGTCAGGCCGCCGCCTGGGCCATTGCCCTGCCGCTGGCCATTCTGGGCACACAAGTCCTTTCTCATCTCGGCGTCATCGACCTGAAGGACAGCATCTACCTTGGCAATTCCGTGATGTGGCTGGCGCTGATTATCGGCGGCCTGCTGTTCGGATTCGGCATGGTCATCACCC
>DNMS01000256.1:0-158 GCA_003488105.1 Rhodospirillaceae bacterium | reverse complement strand
GGGCCTGGGTCGTCATCACGGTCCTCGGCCTGACTGCCTATGCGACGTTGCGCGGCATTCTGGCCCTGCCCCGCACCTGGATCGAAGAGGCGGGCACGCTCAGCCTGGGCGAGACACCTCAGTCCCTGCCGCTGCTGATCGCCGGCACCGAGGGTGCC
>DNMS01000048.1:2694-4863 GCA_003488105.1 Rhodospirillaceae bacterium | reverse complement strand
AATCGCCCCGGGGCGGCTGCACGGTGACGGTCGATCTTGACCACCGCATCGCCATGGCCTTCCTGGTCCTGGGCCTGGTCACGGAACAGCCGGTCACCATCGATGACGGCGACGCCATGGCGACCAGCTTTCCGGGCTTCGCCGCCATGATGCGCGGCCTCGGCGCGGATATCGCGGATATTTAAGTAGGGAGTGGGGGCATGATCATCGCCATCGACGGACCCGCGGCGGCGGGCAAGGGGACCCTGGCGCGGCGCATCGCCCGCGACCTGGGGTTTGCCTATCTGGATACGGGTCTGCTTTACCGCGCCACGGGCAAGCGGGTGCTGGAGGCCGGGGCCGATCCGGAAGACGCCCAGGCGGCCGAAGCAGAGGCCCGAGCGTTGGAACCCGGGGACCTGGAACGCCCGGACCTGCGCACGGACGCGGTCGCCCAGGCGGCGTCCAAGGTATCCGCCGTGCCCGGCGTGCGGGCGGCCCTGCTGGACTTTCAGCGGACTTTTGCGGCGCATCCGCCGGAGGGCTTCAAAGGCGCCGTTCTCGACGGTCGCGACATCGGCACGGTGGTTTGCCCCGACGCGGATGTGAAGCTGTTCGTCACGGCCTCCGACGAGGTCCGTGCACAGCGCCGATTCAAAGAGTTGCAGGAAAGCGACCCCGACGTTATATATGCGCGCGTTCTCGAAGAGATGCGCGAGCGGGACGCCCGGGATAGATCTCGGGCTGTCGCGCCGCTGGAGCCGGCCGAAGACGCGATCCTGCTTGATACGAGCGACCTGAATGCCGATGAGGTGTTCGCCAAGGCCCTTGATATCATTAAGAAATAACAGGAATCCTGGGCCCGGCCGGCCCCGTCCAAGATCTGTTCGAGACGAACCGCCCACACATCACCGCCAGGAAAAAGGCGGGGTGCCGTGGGCATTTGTGCAACCGCAGACCGCCGGAACCAACCGGCCGGCCAGATAAAATCGAAAGGTTTGAAACCAATGGCCACTACCGATGCCGCCACGGCGGCCCCTACCTCCAACGAAGATTTTGAAGCCCTGTTGAACGAGTCCTTCGGCGACGACGAAGGCTTTGAAGGCCGCGTGCTGCGCGGCGTCATTGTCAACGTCGACGGCGATTTCGCCGTCATCGACGTCGGACTCAAGTCCGAAGGCCGCGTGCCGCTCAAGGAATTCATGAGCCCCGGCTCCGACGAAGTTCTCAAGGCTGGTGACGAAGTCGACGTCTATGTCGAACGCTACGAAGACCGCGACGGCCTGGTCCGTCTCTCGCGCGAGAAAGCCCGCCGCGAGGAAGCCTGGGTCGGCCTGGAAAAGGCCTTCGAAAAGGGCGAGCGCGTCAATGGCGTGATCTTCGGCCGCGTCAAGGGCGGCTTCATCGTCGACCTGGACGGCGCCGTGGCCTTCCTGCCCGGCTCCCAGGTCGATATCCGCCCCGTGCGCGACGTGTCCCCCCTGATGGGCATGCCGCAGCCGTTCCAGATCCTGAAAATGGACCCCCAGCGCAACAACATCGTGGTTTCGCGCCGCGCCGTGCTGGAGGAAACCCGCACCGAAGCCCGTTCCGAGCTGATCTCCTCCCTGCAGGAAGGCCAGGTTCTGGACGGTGTCGTCAAGAACATCACCGATTACGGCGCGTTCGTCGACCTGGGTGGTGTGGACGGCCTGCTGCACGTCACCGACATCGCCTGGAAGCGGATCAACCACCCGTCCGAAGCCCTGTCGATCGGCGAGACCGTGAAGGTCCAGATCATCCGTTTCAACGCCGAAACGCAGCGTATTTCGCTCGGCATGAAGCAGCTTGAAGCCGATCCCTGGGACGGCGTCGCCGCCAAATACCCGGTCGGCACCAAGTTCACGGGCCGCGTCACCAACATCACCGACTACGGCGCCTTCGTGGAGCTGGAGCCGGGTGTCGAAGGCCTGGTGCACGTTTCCGAAATGTCCTGGACCAAGAAGAACGTCCACCCGGGCAAGATCGTCTCCACCTCTCAGGAAGTGGACGTCATGGTGCTCGACGTGGATCCGGACAAGCGCCGCATCTCCTTGGGTCTCAAGCAGTGCAACGCCAATCCGTGGGAAGACTTCGTGGTCAAGTTCCCGGTCGGCGCCGAAGTCGAAGGCGAGGTCAAGAACATCACCGAATTCGGTCTGTTCGTTGGCC
>DNMS01000048.1:2102-2586 GCA_003488105.1 Rhodospirillaceae bacterium | reverse complement strand
TCACCGAATTCGGTCTGTTCATCGGCCTCGACGGCGAAATCGACGGTATGGCCCACCTTTCCGATCTGTCCTGGGACAAGTCGGGCGAGGAAGCCCTCGCCGACTACACCAAGGGCGACATGGTGAAGGCCAAGGTGCTGGACGTCGATGTCGACAAGGAACGCGTCTCGCTCGGCATCAAGCAGCTTTCGGGTGATCCGACCGAAGGTGCGATGGAAGGCCTGAAGAAGGGCTCCGTCGTGACCTGCACGGTGACCCAGACCAACGACGGCGGTGTCGAAGTCATGGTCAATGACGCCGTGCTCGGCTTCATCCGCAAGTCCGACTTGTCGCGTGATCGTTCCGAACAGCGCCCCGACCGCTTCGCCGCCGGCGAAAAGGTCGACGCCAAGATCACTCAGATCGACAAGTCCGGCCGCAAGCTGTCGCTGTCCATCAAGGCCCTTGAGGTCGAGGAAGAGAAGAAGGCCATGCAGGAATACGG
>DNMS01000048.1:1663-1816 GCA_003488105.1 Rhodospirillaceae bacterium | reverse complement strand
GCCGCCGCCAAGAAAAAGGCCGCCAAGAAAGACGAAACCGAAGAAGCGGAAGAAGGCGCGGAATAACCCGCCTTTCCCGTTGCCCTGCCTTAGGGCGGGCGTGATACATTGGCCGGGAGCTCTCGCAAGGGGGCTCCCGGTTTTCTTTTGCCC
>DNMS01000048.1:0-1390 GCA_003488105.1 Rhodospirillaceae bacterium | reverse complement strand
CCTGGCCGCCTTCGCGGGCCTGGTCGTGGCCGCCGCCGGACGGTTCGGCGGGACGGATCTTATTGCCCGCGACCATATCGCGCGCATCACCATCGACGGCATCATCTTCGACGATGATGAACGCAGCCGCGCGATCAAGGACCTGGCCGCGCGCGACGACGTCAAGGCGGTGGTGGTCCGGGTCGATTCCCCGGGCGGCACCTTCGTCGGCGGCGAGGCCCTGTTCACGGCGCTGCGCCGGGTCGCCGACAAAAAGCCGACCGTCGCCGTCATGGGCGGCACCGCGACCTCGGCCGGCTATATGGTCGCCATCGCGGCGGACCATGTGGTGGCGCGGCGCGGCACGCTGACCGGATCGATCGGCGTGATCCTGCAGACCGCCGACGTAACGCAGCTGTTGGACAAGCTCGGCATCAAGCCGGAAGTGTTCAAAAGCGGGCCTATGAAGGCCCAGCCCAATCCGTTCGAGCGCCTCAGCGATCCCGCCCGCGAGGCGACCCAGGACATGCTGATGGAACTTTACGGGCAGTTCGTCGACATGGTCGCGGACCGCCGCAAGATGCCGCGCGACAAGGTCGTGGCCCTCGCCGACGGGCGGGTCTACTCGGGCCTCGCGGCCAAGAACAACGGCCTGGTCGATGCCATCGGCGACGAGGATCAGGCCCTCGACTGGCTTGCCTCGGCCCATGGGGTGGCCCGCGACCTGCCCCTGCGCGACCTCAAGTTGACGGACGAACCCCTGCCGTGGCGCGACGCCCTTACATCGCAGCTGCAAAAAGCATTGTTTTCAGAACGACTTAGACTTGACGGCGTGTTCTCCCTTTGGCACCCTTCCTTCTAGATATTCACCTGTGAGGGAAAGGTCCCCGGTCGACCGCGTTATCGCGCCGCCGCCTGGGGTTGGCAGC
This sequence comes from Rhodospirillaceae bacterium, assembly GCA_003488105.1. The sequence goes on along the minus strand of DNMS01000048.1, from coordinate 482 downwards.
ATGACCAAATCCGAACTCATCGCCCGTTTGGCGGCGGACAATCCGCATCTCTACCAGCGTGACGTGGAACGCATCGTCTCCACCATTTTCGACGAGATCACCGGCGCATTGGCCCAGGGCGACCGGGTCGAATTGCGCGGTTTCGGCGCCTTTTCCGTGAAGCAGCGGGGCTCGCGCACGGGCCGCAACCCGCGCACGGGGGCCACGGTCGAGGTCGATTCCAAGCACATTCCCTATTTCAAGACCGGCAAGCAGCTGCGCGAAAAACTGAACGGCAGCTGATTCCGGCCGGGGCCGGACTGCGGCTTCCGGAACCTTCAATCGTCAGGTGTCGCGCGTGGGCAAACTTCTTTCCTGGATCCTGCTGACTCCCCTCGTGCTGGGGCTGATCCTGTTTGCCGCCTCCAATCGCGCGGATGTCGTGCTGCGTCTTTGGCCCTTCGATTACGAACTGACGGCCCCGGTGGCGCTGGTCGGCGTCG
>DNMS01000220.1 GCA_003488105.1 Rhodospirillaceae bacterium | reverse complement strand
GACGGCTATCTGGAATCCCGCGAACGGTCCGGCTTTTATGTCACCGACGACATCATGGAAGGCCGCGCCGACGAACCCGCGGCCCCGCCGCCCGCCCCGGACCCCCGCCCCGGCAACGGCCCCGATTGGGCCGCGCGGTTCCAGGTCCACCCATCCAACCAAGCCAATATCGAAAAGCCGGGCAACTGGCTGACCTATCCCTATCCGTTCATTTACGGCCAGGTCGACCAATCCCTGTTTCCCATCGCGCAGTGGCGGGAATGCTCGCGCCAGGCGCTCGGCCGCAAAGGCATGGACGTGTGGACCGGCGATGCGCTCGCCGCCGACGATCCCATGCTGGTGGAACAGATTCAGACGCGCCTGCTGCCGCGCCGGGGCATTCTGGCCCGCGACGATGAAATCCTGGTGACGTTGGGCGCGCAGAATGCGCTCTATATCCTGGCCGCTCTTTTGGTCCGCGAGGACACCCGCGTCGCCATCGAAGATCCGGGTTATCCCGACGTGCGCAACATCTTCGGGCTGAAGACCGACCACATCCTGCCGGTCCCGGTGGACGCCCACGGCCTGCCCGTAGACAAACAGTTGGACGGCGCCGACATCGTGTTCGTCACACCGTCTCATCAGGCACCGACCACGGTGACCATGCCCAAGGCCCGGCGGCAGGAACTTCTCGCCCGCGCCGGGGAAAAGGACTTCGTGATCATCGAAGATGATTACGAATGGGAAACCAATTACGTGTCCGAACCGACGCCGGCCTTGAAATCCATGGATACGGCCGGGCGGGTGATCTACGTGGGATCGTTGTCCAAGACCCTGTTCCCCGGCCTGCGCCTGGGTTATCTGGTCGGCCCCGCGCCGCTGATCAAGGAAGCCCGCGCCTTGCGCCGGCTCATGCTGCGCCACGCGCCCAACAACAACCAGCGCACGGCGGCATTGTTCCTCGCTCTCGGCCATCACGACAGCCTGGTCCACAAGTTGCAGAAGGCCTACCGCGAACGCTGGAAGATCATGGGCCGCGCACTCGCCGACCACCTGCCCGGATGGTCCAAGGCGCCAACCTTCGGCGGCACCAGCTATTGGGTCAGCGGGCCGACCGGCTTCGACGCCGGCAAACTGGCCGACCGCGCACTCGACGACGGCGTGATCATCGAGCCGGGCCGCGTCACCTTCGCCCAACCCAGTCCGCCGCGAAACCATTTCCGTCTCGGCTTCTCGTCGATCGCGGCAGAACGGATCGAACCGGGCATCCGTCTGCTGGCCGATATCGTGAAGCGGGATTTCTAAGCCAAGGGCGCCAACCAGACACAGCCTAAATAAGACATAAAATCAAAAATCGAGACAATTAAGTTTCTATAATGGCGTTCTGGCGTGTGAAAAATCCCCCATCTGGCACTATCCTCTGGCCTTCCGAAGGCCTACCTACATCGTCACGGCATGCGGTGGTGACCGCCGCGCCGAATAGGGGCCAATGGACGTGCCCGGCGCCGCGCGCCAACCGCGTCAAGGGTGCTATAACGTACGGAACAACACTCCATGCCGGCCCCATGCGGCGGTCGGCCAAACTGCTTACGGGAGGATCCCAAGCATGACCAAGATGAACACGGAAGAGGCCTTCGTTAAGGTCCTCCAGATGCACGGCATCGAACATGCCTTCGGCATCATCGGGTCGGCCATGATGCCGATCTCGGACCTGTTCCCCAAGGCGGGGATCACCTTCTGGGACTGCGCCCATGAATGCAACGCCGGCATGATGGCCGACGGCTTCACGCGCTCTTCCGGCAAGATGGCCATGTGCGTGGCCCAGAACGGCCCCGGCATCACCAACTTCGTGACCCCGGTCAAGACCGCCTATTGGAACCACACCCCGATGCTGCTGGTCACGCCGCAGGCCGCCAACAAGACCATCGGCCAGGGCGGGTTCCAGGAAATTCCCCAGATGGCCCTGTTCGAAGACATGGTCTGCTACCAGGAAGAAGTCCGCGACCCGACCCGCATCGCCGAGGTCCTGAACCGCGTGATCACCGAAGCCTGGCGCGGCACCGGCCCGGCGCAGATCAACATTCCGCGTGATTTCTGGACCCAGATCGTCGACATCGACCTGCCCCAGGTTATCGAACTGGAACGCCCGTCGGGCGGCAAGCAGGCCATCGCCGACGCCGCCAAGATGCTGTCGGCCGCCAAGTTCCCGGTCATCCTGAACGGCGCCGGTGTGGTGTTGTCGGGCGGGATCGAGGCCTCCAAGCAGCTTGCCGAGCGTCTGTCCGCCCCGGTGTGCTGCGGCTATCAGCACAACGACGCGTTCCCGGGCTCGCACCCGCTGTTCGCCGGCCCCTTGGGTTACAACGGCTCCAAGGCGGGCATGGAATTGATTTCCAAGGCCGACGTGGTGCTGGCGCTAGGCACCCGGTTGAACCCGTTCTCGACCCTGCCCGGTTACGGCATGGACTACTGGCCGAAGGACGCCAAAATCATCCAGGTCGACATCAAGGCCGAACGCATCGGCCTGACCAAGAAGGTCGACGTCGCCATCCAGGGCGACGCCAAGCAGGTCGCCGAACAGATTCTGGCCGGGCTGGCCCCGACCGCCGGCGATGCCGGCCGCAAGGACCGCGAAGACCTGATCTCCACCACCAAGTCACGTTGGCTGCAGACCCTGTCGTCCATGGACCACGAAGACGACGACCCGGGCACGACCTGGAACGAACGGGCGCGGGGCAAGCACCCCGAGCGCATGTCGCCGCGCATGGCCTGGCGCGCCATTCAGGCCGCCCTGCCGCGTGACGCCATCATCTCGTCCGACATCGGCAACAACTGCGCCATCGGCAACGCCTATCCGACCTTCGAACAGGGCCGCAAATACCTGGCTCCGGGCCTGTTCGGGCCCTGCGGTTACGGTTTCCCGTCGATCATGGGTGCCAAGATCGCCTGCCCGGACACGCCCGTCGTGGGCTTCGCCGGTGACGGTGCCTTCGGCATCTCGGCCAACGAGATGACCGCCGTCGGCCGCGACGAATGGCCGGCGATCACCATGGTCATCTTCCGCAACTACCAATGGGGTGCGGAAAAGCGCAACACGACCCTGTGGTACCTGGACAACTTCGTCGGCACGGAACTGGATCTCGATGTTCAGTACGCCAAGATCGCCGAGGCCTGCGGCCTCAAGGGCGTGCAGGTCACGACCATGCAGGAACTGACCGAGACCCTGGATGCCGCCGTCAAGGCGCAGATGGAAAACAAGGAAACGACCTTCATCGAGGTCATCCTGAACCAGGAACTGGGCGAGCCGTTCCGCCGCGACGCCATGAAGGCGCCGGTCGAGGTCGCGGGGATCAATCCCGGCGACATGCGCCCGCAGAAAGGGGCCTAAGCGCCCTTGCAAGAGGCCGGGAGGCCGCGGCAACCACCGCCCGTCTCCCGGCCCTCCCCTTTCCCGGGCGCCCCTCTCTTGCGGGCGCCCCTTTTTTTGGGTGTATGCTGAACCATGCCGAGCACCGCGCCGTTCGAAGTTCGCGCCCACCAATCGCGCAAAGCAGCGCCACCCGCGCGGCTTCCGTCCCTACAACGGCAGCGAACTTGAC
>DNMS01000365.1:6782-8384 GCA_003488105.1 Rhodospirillaceae bacterium | reverse complement strand
TCGTTCAGGGGATTGAACACCATGCCCTCCAGATCGGTGATCTGGACGCCATGGGCGGCCAACCCCTCCGCCAGTTCCGACGGGCGCACGAACTTGCGCCAATCATGGGTGCCCACGGGCAGCCAGCGCAGGATGTATTCGGCGCCGATCTTGGCCAGGGCAAGGGACTTGAGCGTGCGGTTCAGGGTCGTCACCACCATGCAGCCGCCGGGCCGCACCAGCCCGGCCGAGGCGGCCAGGAAGGCATCCAGGTCGGCGACATGTTCGACGACCTCCATGTTCAGGACCACGTCGTAGGTTTGGCCCAGGCCTGGCCCATCTTCGGCCATGTCTTCGGGCAGGACATGGCGGTAATCGATGTCCAGGCCCATCTGATCGGCGTGCAGTTTCGCCACCGCGACGTTTTTTTCGCCGGCGTCGATGCCCGTGACCTTGGCGCCCAGCCAGGTCAGGGGCTCGGCCAGCAGGCCGCCGCCGCAACCGATGTCGAGCAGCGTCAGACCCGAAAGCGGTGCATCCCCGCCCGCATCCAGGCCGAAATGGGCGGCCACCCGATCGCGGATATAGGCGATGCGCACTGGGTTGATGCGATGCAGCGGACGGAACTTGCCCTTGGCGTCCCACCATTCGTCGGCGATGGCCTGAAAGCGGGCGACTTCGCCGTCATCGGCTGTGGTCGGTCGGGACGATGTTTTCGCAGCGGTCTGGGTGGTCATAGGGGGGGCCTTTGCGTTGTTGGCGGCGCGGGCACCTTGCCCGCAACGCAGATTAAGAGTAAGAAGGCGCCGCCCGGCAGACAAGGGTAAGTAATTCCGACGGAAATTTCCGGTTTTCGGGCATCTTTCAGCAATCGGGAGAGACACCGGTTCCATGGCGTTGATCGTGCAGAAATTCGGCGGCACTTCGGTGGCCGACGTCGACCGCATTAAGGCGGTGGCGCAGCGCGTCAAATCCGAAGTCGACGCGGGCCATCAGATCGCCGTGGTGGTATCGGCCATGGCCGGGGTGACCAATCAGCTGGTCGGTTATGTGGATGACATTTCCAAGCTTTATGACGCCCGGGAATACGACGCCGTCGTCGCCTCGGGCGAACAGGTAACGTCGGGCCTTCTCGCCCTGGCGTTACAAGATATCGGCATTCCCGCCCGATCCTGGCAGGGCTGGCAAATTCCGATCCATACCAGTGACGTCCATGCCAAGGCGCGCATTACCAGTATCGACACGGACAAAATTCAGGCGCGTCTGGAGTTGGGCGAGGTCGTGGTCGTCCCCGGGTTCCAGGGCGTGGCCCCGGACGGTCGTATCACCACCTTGGGCCGTGGCGGCTCCGACACCTCGGCGGTGGCGCTTGCGGCGGCGCTCAAGGCGCACCGTTGCGACATCTATACGGATGTCGACGGGGTCTATACCTGCGATCCGCGGATCGTCACCAAGGCCCGCAAGCTGAGCAAGATCACTTACGAGGAAATGCTGGAGATGGCGTCCCAAGGTGCGAAGGTCCTGCAGACCCGCGCCGTGGAAATGGCCATGAACCACGGGGTGCGCACGGAAGTCCGCTCAAGCTTCTCCGCCGAGCGCGGCACCCTGGTCGTGAATGAGGAA
>DNMS01000365.1:4229-6659 GCA_003488105.1 Rhodospirillaceae bacterium | reverse complement strand
CGAGGCCAAGATCACCCTGGTCCGTGTCGCCGACCGGCCCGGCGTGGCGGCCAGCATCTTCGGCCCGCTCGCGGAAGCCAGCGTCAATGTCGACATGATCGTGCAGAACGTGTCCGCCGACGGCAAGGCCACGGACATGACCTTTACGGTGACCAAGGCAGATCTGGAACGCACCAAGTCGATCATCCAGTCGAAAAAGGACGAAATCGGCTACGAAGACCTGATCGCCAAGGACGGCGTGGTGAAAATTTCCATTATCGGCGTCGGCATGCGCTCGCATGCGGGGGTGGCCCAGACCATGTTCGGCACCCTGGCCGACAAGGGCATCAACATCCAGGTGATCTCGACCTCGGAAATCAAGGTCAGCGTGCTGATCGCCGAGGAATACACCGAACTGGCGGTGCGCGCCCTGCATACGGCCTACGGGCTGGACGCCGCCTAAAAAGGCACCCGGTCGGGGCCGTGCCGGCACGGCAACGGCCCTGGCGGCGAACACTTCCGGCGGCATCGCGGTCGCCTTCGCGGCAATTTGATCCTATATGATAGCGACGCCGGGGGGGAAACGGACCCGGGCAGGCCGCGCGTGCAGACCAAGGCAGGGGTCCTTTATCCAGTGAACGACAAGTCGAACCCGCAAAACCCGGCCGCCAAGGCGGGGGGACAGGCGCCGAAGAAGGCGCCCATCGTCGGTCGTCGGCGCACCGACGTCTCGCCCGTGCCCCGGCGGATGCTCAGCCGGGTCCGCGCCGTCATGGCGGCGGCGGCGACGGCGCAGGAACGCCTGGATCAAATCGTCCAGGTGATCGCCCTCGAAATGGTCGCCGAAGTCTGTTCCATCTACTTGCGTCGTGCCGGCGATGTGCTCGAACTGTTCGCCACCCAGGGCTTGCGCAAGGATGCCGTGCATAAAACCCGCCTGCGTGTCGGCGAAGGCCTGGTCGGTGAAATCGCCGCCCATGCGCTGCCCTTTGCCCTTGAGGACGCACAATCGCATCCCAGTTTCGCCTACCGCCCGGAAACCGGGGAAGAGTTGTTCCATTCCTTGATGGGTGTGCCGGTTCTGCGCGGCGGGCGGGTCACCGGCGTTCTCGTGGTGCAGAACCGCACGCGCCGCGCCTACGAGGACGAAGAGGTCGAAACCCTTCAGACCGTCGCCATGGTGCTGGCCGAACTGGTAGCCGGCGGCGACCTGGTGGCGGCGGACGAACTGTTGCCGGTCGATGGCATCGCGCTTAAGCCGCTGCGTATCGAGGGGTTGAAGCTCAATGGCGGCATCGGTATCGGCGTGGCCGTCCTGCACCGCCCACACCTGTACATCGAACGGATCGTCGGCGACGATCCGGCGGCGGAACGCGGCCGCCTGCATCAAGCGTTCAAGGCCATGCATGGCGCGCTCGACGACATGCTGGCCTCCGATGACATGGCCAAGGGCGGCGAGCATCGCGACATCCTGGAAACCTACCGTCTGATCGCCCAGGATGCGGGTTGGCTGTCGCGCATCGAAGACGCCATTCTGACTGGCCTGTCCGCGGAAGCCGCCGTGCAGCGCGTGCAGAACGATTTGCGTGCCCGTATGGCCGGGATCGATGATCCCTATCTGCGCGAACGGGCGCACGATCTGGATGATCTGGGCTACCGTCTGACCCAGCACCTGATGGGGGCCGAGCCGGGGCCCCGCGAAATGCCGGACAATGCGATCCTGATCGCCCGCAACATGGGTCCGGCGCAGCTGCTGGACTATGACAGCCAGAAATTGCGCGGCCTGGTCCTGGCCGAAGGCTCGCCCAACGCCCATGTTGCGATTGTTGCTCGCGCGCTCGACCTGCCCGTGGTCGGGCGGCTCGACAATATTCTTGATCGGGTCGAAGAAGGCGATCCCCTGATCATCGACGGCGACCATGGCCAGGTCTATCTGCGTCCGGGCGAGGACATCCGCATCACCTTCGAGGACAGCATGCGGCTGCGCGCCGAACAGCGCGCCCAATACGCGGAATTGAAGGATTTTCCGTCGGTGACCAAGGACGGCATCGCGGTCAACCTGCTGCTCAACGCCGGGTTGCGCGTGGACCTCATGCATCTGGACCATACGGGGGCCATCGGTATCGGCCTGTTCCGCACGGAAATCCCTTTCATGGTGGAATCGGAAACCCCGACGGTCGACCGCCAGCAGGAAATCTATGCCACGGTTTACGAGCGCGCCGGCGACCGTCCGGTGACCTTCCGCACCCTGGATGCGGGCGGCGACAAGGTGCTGCCTTATTGGGACGCCGAGGAATCCGAGGAAAACCCCGCCATGGGCTGGCGCGCGATCCGGGTCTCGCTCGACCGCCCGGCGCTGATGCGCGACCAGTTGCGCTCGCTGATCCGTGCGGCGGCGGGCAAGACGCTGCGTGTGATGTTTCCCATGGTCACGGAAGTCGCCGAATTCGA
>DNMS01000365.1:0-4025 GCA_003488105.1 Rhodospirillaceae bacterium | reverse complement strand
TGCCGTCCACCGTGCGGGCCGGGGTGATGCTCGAAGTGCCGGGCCTGATTTTCCAGCTGCCGGCCCTGACCAAGCGGGTCGATTTCATTTCCGTCGGCTCCAACGACATGCTGCAGTTCCTGTTCGCCGCCGACCGCGGCAACCCCATGGTCGCGTCCCGTTACGACGATCTGGCCCCCGCCGCCATCAACTTCCTGGGCCAGGTCGCGCGGCATTGCGCGGAAACCCAGACCGAACTGAGCCTGTGCGGCGAGATGGCCGGCGATCCGCTGGCCGCCATGACGTTGATCGGCTTGGGATACCGCAATCTGTCCATGTCGGCGCCGTCGATCGGGCCGGTCAAGGCCATGGTCCGCTCGCTCGACGTGGGGGCCTTGGAAAGTTATCTTTCCGGGCTGTCGCAGTCGCCGGCCCATTCGCTTCGGGAGAAATTGAGAGCCTTTGCCGCCGATCATGGTGTAATGGTTTAAGGCAACCGGTTTTCTACTTGAATCTACATGACTTTTTGTGGGATTATTAAGCCTGCGGAAAAGACGAGACGATTCGCCTTTTAATTCGGCCGCCGCGTGACCCCGGGGGGGGCGTCATCGCCGCGGCCATCCAGCCGCCGGGCGCCGGTTTCGGGTTGCCCGCGCGTCGGGATTCCAAAGGGCGGACGTTGGGGCAAAGGGGTGACCTACGCGTGAACCACGATCCCATCTCACGGGCGACGCCGGGGGGCGCCGCCACCGATCACCGTACGGGTGTCGGGGGGCTGTTGCGGGCCTCGCGGCTGCGCTGCGGTGAAGACCTGGATGTCATCGCCCAGGTTCTGCGCATTCGCCGCCGCCACTTGCAGGCCATCGAGGACGGTAATTTCGACCAGCTTCCGGGGAACACCTACGCGGTCGGCTTCATCCGCACCTATGCGGATTACCTGGGCCTGGATTCGGACGAAGTGGTGCGCCGCTTCAAGGGGGAACAAACCCTGCAGCCGGGCAAGGCGCCCAAGGCCGATCTGGTGTTCCCGTCGCCGATGTCCGAGACGGGCATCCCGCGGGGTGCCGTTGTTTTTCTTGGTGTGGTGATTGGCGTCATCGCCTACGGCGGCTGGTATAGCTCGACCGTCGACAACGATTTCTTCAAGCAATGGATCGAACCCGTGCCCGCACGCCTGGCGGCCCTGCTGCCGGGTGATGCTCAGAATAATGGCCCGGACCGCAGCCAGGCCGTCGCCGCCGACAAGCCCGCGCCAACATCTTCCGCGCCGGCATCCGAGGTCACGCAGGAACCGGCGGTTGCGGTCGAAGTCGCCACAGAGCCGGCCGCGCCGACAGGCGAGGACAGTGCTGCCCAAACCTCCGCTGCTCAAACCTCCGCTGCTCAGGCCGCCGATCAGCCGGCCATTGCGGCTGAAACGGCGTCGGGCCCCGCCCCTGAGAGCCCGACTGAGAGCCCGACGGAACAGACGCAGCCGGAATTGACTCAGACGGCGCCCGCCCCGGCAACCGAACCCGTCATCACCGCCGCGCCGGCCAGCGAGCTCGCCGCCGCGTCCCCGACACCGGAATCCGCACCTGCCGCTGCACCGGAGAGAGAAACGGAAACCGCGCGCCCGCCCGAATCCATTGCCCAGCCCGTGGAAACCGCCGAACTGCCCGCGCCCTCGGCGCCGGTCGCAACGAACGCGGAGACTCCGCCGGCTGAGACCCCGGAAACCACGTCCACGCCGGCGGCGACGGAAGTCGCCAGCACGCCGGCCGAAACCGCGGAAGCCCGCATCGTCCTTACGGCGATAAGCGACAGTTGGGTCGAGGTCCGAGAGCAGGGCACCGATGCCTGGGTCTGGGGCAAATTGCTGCGTACCGGGGAATCCTATGCCGTGCCAGACCGGCCCGACCTGAAGCTGAAGACCGGCAACGCCGGCGGCCTGACCATCACCGTCGACGGTGACAGCACCCCGGCGGTCGGTGCCAGCGGCGAGGTCGTGCGCAACGTACTGCTCGACCCCGAGCGTCTGAAGGCCGGCACCGCCGTTTTCCGTTGATCTGCCGCCAAACCGGTCGGCCATTCCGGCTGACGGGGCCGTCACGACCGTTGACCGCGGGCCGGGCGTCGGGCAAAACATGCCCCACGGGCCGGGCAGGCGCGGTTTCTCGCTTGTGCGCCGCCGCGGCCGGGCCCATGTAGGTTGCCGTTGAGCGTTTAAAGGATCCACTTTCATGTCTCAGGAAGCCGCGCTTCCCGCCGACCGCGCGTTCGCCTTTGGCCCCAAGGCGCGTCGGGTCAGCGTCCCCGTCCAGATCGGCAAGGTCGCCATGGGCGGCCTCAACCCCATCGTCGTGCAATCCATGACCAACACGGACACGGCCGATATCGACGGTACGGTCGAACAGGTCCATGCCCTGGCCCAGGCAGGATCGGAAATCGTTCGCGTCACCGTCGATACGGAACGTGCCGCCGCCGCGATCCCGCATATCAAGGAAAAGCTGCTGGCGCGCGGGGTCGATACGCCCATCGTCGGCGATTTCCACTACATCGGCCACAAGCTGCTGGACAGCCATCCGGCCTGTGCCGAGGCCCTGGACAAGTACCGCATCAATCCCGGCAACGTCGGCTTCAAGGAAAAGCGCGACACTCAGTTCTCCAAGATGGTCGAAAAGGCCATCGAGTACGGCAAGCCCGTGCGCATCGGCGTCAACTGGGGGTCGCTCGACCAGGACCTGGTGGTCCGCCTGATGGACGAGAACGCCAAATCGGCCAATCCCATGACGGCTGCGGAAGTGACGCAGGAAGCCCTGGTCCAGTCGGCGATTTCCAACGCCATGCGGGCCGAGGAACTGGGCCTTGCGCGCGACCGCATCGTGCTCAGCTGCAAGGTTTCCGAGGTTCAAAGCCTGATCAAGGTCTATCGCGAACTGGCCAACCGGGGCGATTGGGCCCTGCACCTGGGCCTGACCGAGGCCGGCATGGGATCGAAAGGCATCGTCGCCTCGACCGCCGCCATGGCCGTGCTGCTGCAGGAAGGCATCGGCGACACCATCCGCGTGTCGCTGACGCCGTCGCCTGGCGGCGACCGCACCAAGGAAGTTATCGTCGCCCAGGAAATGCTGCAGACCATGGGCCTGCGCGCCTTCACGCCCCTGGTCACGGCCTGCCCCGGTTGCGGGCGCACGACCTCGACCTTCTTCCAGGAACTGGCCGACACCGTGCAGGGCTACGTGCGCGGCATGATGCCGACTTGGCGGGAACAGTATGACGGGGCGGAAAACCTGTCGCTTGCCGTCATGGGCTGTATCGTCAACGGCCCCGGTGAAAGCAAGCACGCGGATATCGGCATATCGCTCCCCGGCACCGGCGAGGCGCCGACCGCGCCCGTGTTCGTCGACGGGGAAAAGGTCGCGACCCTGCGCGGTGCGGCCATTGCCGAGGACTTCAAGAAAATCGTCGACGACTATGTCGCCCGCAAGTACCCGCGCAAGACCGGTGCCGCTCCTTCCGGCGCCGACGCGGCGGAATAGCGGGACCGGCGGCGATGGCAGATCTGCAACCCGTTCGCGGGACCCACGACATCCTGGCCGACGATTTCCGCCTGCACCGTCACATTTGTGATCGGGCGGCGGCCCTGGCCGCGCGTCACGGGTTCCAGGAAATGACCCCGCCGATCTTCGAGTTCACGGAAGTGTTCTCGCGCACGTTGGGTGAGACGTCCGACGTGGTGACGAAGGAGATGTACACCTTCGACGACCGGGGCGGTGATTCCATTACCCTTCGTCCTGAATTCACCGCCGGCATCGCGCGCGCCTTCATGTCGAACGGCCTGGCCCAGGAAGCGCCGCTGAAGTTCTTTGCCCGTGGCCCCGTGTTCCGCCACGAACGCCCGCAAAAGGGCCGCCTGCGCCAGTTCCACCAGATCGACGTGGAAATCCTGGGCGTGCCGGGGGCACAGGCGGATATCGAAGTCATCGCGCTGGCCGCCCATATCCTGGACGACCTCGGCGTGGCCAAGGATATGGGCGGCCAGCGCGATGACTTCGATATCCGCC
>DNMS01000368.1:4949-5124 GCA_003488105.1 Rhodospirillaceae bacterium | reverse complement strand
CGCATCGCCGCGACCTTCGAGGTCGGCATGTACGAATACGATTCCAGCTTCGTGTTCATGGATCTGACCGATGCCCAGGTCTACTTCAAATTCCCGAAGGAGGCCGTATCGTCGCTCGAGGTGTTCATCCGCGACCCGGATCAGGCGCTTGAGGTCAAAACCCGTATCGCCGGCG
>DNMS01000368.1:1023-4684 GCA_003488105.1 Rhodospirillaceae bacterium | reverse complement strand
GTCAAAACCCGTATCGCCGGCGCCGTGCCGGGGATCGGCCGCATCCACGACTGGCAACAGGCCAACGCCAGCTTTTTCAACGCCATCCAGGTCGAACGCAACGTCATGTTCCTGATTTTGACGCTGATTATCCTGGTCGCGGCCTTCAATATCATCTCAAGCATGATCATGCTGGTGAAGGACAAGGGCAGGGACATCGCCATCCTGCGCACCATGGGGGCGACCCGGGGCATGGTCATGCGGGTGTTCCTGATTGCCGGCGCCAGCGTCGGCGTGATCGGCACGGTCGCGGGATCGGTCCTGGGCATCGCCTTCGCCGACAACATTGAAGGCGTGCGCCAATGGATTCAGGGCCTGACGGGCTCGGACCTGTTTGCCGCCGAAATCTATTTCCTGTCGCAGTTGCCCGCCGTCGTCGATTGGAGCGAGGTCTGCGCCGTGATCGGCATGGCGCTGGGCCTGTCGTTCCTGGCGACCATCTATCCGTCCTGGCGGGCCGCCCGAACGGACCCGGCCGAGGCCCTGCGCTATGAGTGAGGCAGGGACGGTGCCCGCCCTGGCGCTACGTGGCATCCGGCGCACCTTCCACCAGGGGCGGGCGGATCTGGAAATCCTCAAGGGAATCGACCTGACCGTGCGGCCGGGCGAGGTCGTCGCCCTGGTCGGCCCGTCGGGGGCAGGGAAATCGACCTTGCTGCATATCGCGGGCCTGTTGGAATCCCCCGATGCCGGCACGATCGAGGTCGGTGGCCAGGACTGTTCCGCCATGGGCGACGAGGAACGCACCCTGATGCGGCGCTACAATCTGGGCTTCGTCTATCAGCATCACCATCTGCTGCCGGAATTCACGGCGCTGGAAAACGTCATCATCCCGCAGATTATTTCCGGCATCCCCCATAAGGACGCCAAGGACCGGGCCATGGAAATCCTTAATTGGATGGGCCTGTCCGAACGCCTGACTCATCGCCCGGCGCGGCTGTCCGGCGGTGAACAGCAACGCGTCGCCATCGCCCGGGCGCTGTCGACGGCGCCCAAAGTCCTGTTGGCGGACGAGCCCACGGGCAACCTGGACCCGCATACGGCGGACGAGGTGTTCTCGATCCTGCTGCGCCTGGCCCGGGGGGCAGGGCTGGCGGCCTTGATCGCGACCCACAACCCGCGTCTCGCGGCGCAGATGGACCGCACGCTGCGCCTGACCGACGGCTTCCTGTTCCCCGAATAAGGGGCGGGAACAGGCGGTGCCGTCGCTTCAAATCCGATTTTCAAACCTTCCGGAATATTGCTAGCATCGGCTGTGCTTGACGGCTGCCCCATCCCCGCCGTGTAGAGGGGCAGGGAGCATTTTCAAGCCGCGTTCCGTACAAGCTGATCAGAGGATGCCCCGCGTTGTCCAGATATGTTCGCTCGTCCGTTGTGGGTGCGCTGCTTGTCGCGCTCGTCCCGTCTGCCGCCACGGCGCAATCCGCGCGTGACGCGGCGCTTCCCGAAGGTGTGGGGAAACAGACCGTTGAGGCCGTCTGCACCGCCTGCCACAAGGCCAACATGATCACCCGGTCATCGGGCTACAGCCCCGACCACTGGCGGGAACTGATCGCCACCATGATCGATCTGTCCGGCGACGCCGCACTGCAGGATCAGATCGTCGGGTATCTGGCGGCCAATTTCCCGCCCCATGCCAAGCTGGTGCCGACACTGGTTTCCGGCCCGGCCAAGGTTGCCTTCAAGGAATGGGTCGTGCCGACCCTGGGGCAGCGGTCCCGCGATCCGATCCAGGCCGCCGACGGCACCATCTGGTGGGCGGGGCAGTTCGCCAATTTGATCGGGAAAATCGATCCGGTAAGCGGAAAAATGACCGAATACCCCCTTCCGGATGGGGCGTATCCGCACAGCGTGACCCTCGATGCCGCCGGGAACGTCTGGTACACGGGTAACAAGAACGGAACCGTCGGCATGCTTGATCCGAAGACGGAGAAGATCATCGTCTACAACATGCCCGACCCGGCTGCGAAGGACCCCCATACGGCGATCTTCGATGCCGCCGGGATCCTGTGGTTCACGCTTCAGCACAGTAACATGATCGGCCGCCTCGACCCCCGGACGGGGGCCGTGAAACTGGTCACGGTCGAAACACCCAAGGCCCGGCCCTACGGCATCAAGATCGACGCCGTGGGCACGCCCTGGGCTTCGTGCAACGGCAGCAACTGCCTGATCAGGATCGACCCGGCGACCATGGCGCTGACCGAGATCAAGCTGCCGATCCCGGAAACCACGGTGCGACGCCTGGACATCGCGCCCGACGGCATGATCTGGTACGTGAATTCGTCACAGGGGCGGCTCGGCAGATACAATCCCGAAACCGGTGAGATCAAGGAATGGCCGTCGCCGTCCGGCAAGGCGTCGCATCCCTATGCCATTGCCGTCGTCGACGGGATCGTCTGGTACAACGAATCCCGCCGCCGCCCGGACGCCCTGGTGCGTTTCGATCCCCGGACGGAGACCTTCCAAAGCTGGGCCATTCCCTCCGGCGGCATCCATGCCGGGATCATCCGGCACATGCGGGCGACTCGTGAGGGCAATCTGCTGATCCACCAAAGCAGCACCAACCGGATCATCGAGGTCGGGCTCACCCGCCCGGCGGGGGCGACGCAATAAGTTGCGGGATAGGGGGGAAGTGCACACAATGGCAGTCGAACGTCGGACGTAATTGTCACATGACGATTCACGCACCCGGATAATTGCCGATGATCGTCGACCTGTCAGAAATCACCGACTCCGAAATCCATGAATTCGTTGCCTACTGGTCATCGGTGAAAGGGGAGGCCTTCGCACCGACCTGGAAGCAATTCAACCTCCCCAAATTAAACCCGAAACTGGTGCCCTACGTCATTGTCGCCGATGCGGTATATGACCCTTCCGGGCGCGAGGTGATTGATTTTGTCATTCGGTTCTGGGGCACGGGCCAGACGGAATGGAAGGGGGCCGACAAGACCGGCAAACGAACCAGGGATTTTCCCCAATACCGAGGTCCCGAAGGCTGGGAAGAGTACCTACGCGTCGTGCAAGAAAAACGGCCCATTGCGTCGCGGGACACCGTCTACCGGGCGCAATACGGCAAACGCGTGAATATCGAACAAATTCAGGTCCGAGCCCCCTTGTCCGACGATGGAGTCAACGTGACCAAGGTCGCCACGTTCGGATGTTGGTCGAAAGTCTGATTATTTCCGAGGAGGAGGACACGCCATGTTGACCGTTCACACACTCAACGATCAAATCTGCAGCCATCGCGACAACGGGGGGCACGCGACGGAAGTGCCGCCGAATGCGCGATTGCTGTTCTGCAATGGTCAGGTCGGCGCGCGGCCGGACGGGACCGTGCCCGAGGATACGGGCCAGCAGGTGGAGGTCATCTTCGAGCGGATCAAGGTCATCCTGGCCGCTGCCGACATGGACTTTCAAGATATCGCCAAGCTGACAGTCTATGTCACCGATCATGCGATCTTCGACGACTTCTACCGCCTGCGCGGCCGCTACATGGGCGACCACAATCCGCCGGTGGTGCTGCTGACCGTCGGGCCGTTTCCGCGCCCGGGGGTCGAGGTCGAGATCGAGGCCGTCGCCGCCAAGGCGGCCTAATCGGTATTTTCCGACATGTCGGCGATCC
>DNMS01000368.1:0-928 GCA_003488105.1 Rhodospirillaceae bacterium | reverse complement strand
CGACAGGACTGTCGAGCAAACCGGCGACACGGCCGAGCTTGTCCGGGTTGCGGGTGATGTAGACAGCGGTAATGCGGCCGTCCTCAATGTCCAGCGCCGTGGTCTGCAGCACATCGCCGCGCCCCTGACTGATGTAGCCAGGCAGGCCGTCAATCCACACATGCCGGATGTCGTCGGGCATTTTATCGGCGAACTTGTGGCTGAGGCCGACAAACAGGCGCAGCACCCGGTCAAGCCCGATGATGGGATTGCGGAAGGCCAGTACCTTGCCGCCGCCGTCCGACAAGATCACCACGTTTTCGGCCAATAGGCCGCGCAGGGCGTCGATGTCGCCCTTGGTCGAGGCGATGAAGAAGGCCTGGGCGATGCGCTCGCCTTCCTCCCGGCTGACGTCGTAGCGCGGCCGTTTTTCGCGCACGTTCTTGCGGGCGCGGGCGGCCAACTGGCGCACGGCGGCGGGCGCACGGTTCAATGTCGCCGCGACCTCGCCCAAGGGCACGTCGAACACGTCGTGCAGCAGGAACGCCGCACGCTCCAGCGGCGACAGGCGTTCCAGGGCCAGCATCAGGGTCAGGGTCAGGTCGTCCGCCCGCAGGGCGCCGTCGTCCGGTTCGACGACGGGGTCGGGCAGCCAGGGGCCGATATAGGTTTCCCGACGCACGCGGGCGGATTTCAAAACGTCGAGGCAAAGCCGCGTGACGATGCGAGTGAGGTACGCTCCCGGTGTGGCGACCGCGCCCCGGTCGGCCCGCCGCCAGCGCAGCCAGGCCTCCTGCACGATGTCCTCGGCCTCCAGCATGGAACCCAGCATACGGTAGGCGAGGCGCACCAGCCGGGGCCGGTGCGCCTCGAATTCATCGGTTTGGTTGTCAGGCGGCGTCAACAATGTCCTCCTGCGGATGCGCCGCCCGGAAGCCGACCTGCAGGC
>DNMS01000269.1 GCA_003488105.1 Rhodospirillaceae bacterium | reverse complement strand
TGCGCCGCGAGGGCTTCGAGCTGTCGATTTCGCGGCCGCGCGTGCTTTATCGCAACAACCCGGAAACGGGCCAGCGCGAAGAGCCGATCGAGGAAGTGGTCATCGACGTGGACGAGGAATATTCCGGCACCGTTGTGGAATCCTTAAGCCTGCGCAAGGGCGACCTTTTGGCCATGCGGCCCAGTGGCGGCGGCAAGGTGCGCCTTGAATTCCATGTCCCGACCCGGGGCCTGATCGGCTATCACGGCGACTTCATGACGGAAACCCGCGGCACCGGCGTGATGAGCCGCCTGTTCCATGCCTACGGCCCGTTCCGCGGCAACGTGCCGGGCCGGCGCAGCGGCGTGCTGATCTCCAACGCGGGCGGCCAGAGCGTGGCCTTCGCCCTGGCCAACCTGGAGGAACGCGGGTTCATGTTCATCGGCGCCGGCGAGGCCGTCTATGAAGGCATGATCATCGGCGAAAACGCGCGGCCCAACGACCTTGAGGTCAACCCGATGAAATCCAAGCAGTTGACCAACATGCGGGCCTCCGGCAAGGACGATGCGATCCGCCTGACCCCGCCCCGACGGTTGACCTTGGAGCAAGCCATCAGTTACATCGACGATGACGAACGGGTCGAGGTGACGCCCAAGTCCATCCGCCTGCGCAAGGCGATCCTGGACCCCAACGAACGCAAGAAGGCGGAACGCCGCCGCGAGGCTGAATCCGCCTAAGGCAGAAGGATCCTTTCGCAGATGACGACCGGCGTGGAAAAACTTCTCGATGGGTACCGCCGGTTTCGCACCGGCGCCTTTCAGGATTCCAAACCCCTGATCCAGGAACTGGTGGCCCAGGGCCAGCGCCCCCAGGTCGCGGTCATCGCCTGTTCGGATTCCCGGGTCGAACCGGCGACCCTGTTCCAGACCGATCCCGGCGATCTGTTCATGATCCGCAACGTCGCCAATCTGGTGCCGCCGTTGGAAGAAGACGGCAAATTCCACGGCACCTCGGCGGCCCTCGAATTCGCGGTCGTCGGCCTGGGCGTGAAGCATGTCATCGTGCTCGGCCATGCCCACTGCGGCGGGATCAAGGCGATGATGAACGCCGACACGGACGACGGGAAATTCACCTTCGTCACTCACTGGGTGTCCATGCTGGCCGCCGCCCATCGCCGCGTGCTGGCGACCATGGCCGGCGCCGACGAGGCGACCCGCACCCGGGTGTGCGAACAGAACGCGGTGCTGGTGTCGCTTGAAAACCTGACCACCTTTCCCTGGGTCCGCGAACGGGTCGAGTCCGGGGAGCTGCAGCTTCACGGCTGGTATATCGACATCGCCGAGGCAAAGCTGTCCGTCTACGACGGCGCCCAAGGCAAGTTCGAGTCCGTGGGCTGAGCGCCGCCGCGTGCGGGGCGGGGGCCTAAGATCATGAACCGGGCCTTGCGTCCCGGCTGGGCCGACGCCCTGGCCGGTCATGTCCGCCGCCCGGCACTGATCCAGCTGTTCCTGGGATTTTCCAGCGGCCTGCCCTATCTCCTGGTGTTCTCGACACTGTCGGCTTGGCTGCGGGAATCGGGGCTCAGCGTCGCCGCCATCGGCTGGTTCGCCCTGGCCGGCTCCGCCTATGTGTTCAAGCCCGTCTGGGCGCCGGTGGTCAACCAGACGCCGATCCCCTATCTCACCCGCCGCTTCGGGCAACGCCGGTCCTGGCTGTTGCTGTCGCAAAGCGCCGTGGCGCTGGCGATCCTGTTTCTCGGCACCTCGGACCCGGCCGCCAATCTGGCCCTGACCGCGTTCTGGGCCGTGGTCCTGGCCGCCGCCTCGGCAACGCAGGACATCGTCGCCGACGCCTACCGCATCGATTCGCTCGACCGGGCGTTGGAAGGCCCCGGCACGGCCAACTTCGTCAACGGCTACCGGGTCGGGGTGCTGGCGTCGGGGGCGGGGGCGCTTCTGATCGCCGATCAATGGGGTTGGCAGGCGGCGTACTGCGTGATGGCGGCCCTCATGGCCGTGGGCCTCGCGGCGACGCTGACCAGCCCCGAACCCAAGCGCCCGCCCGCGCGCACGGACCAACCCTTCCGCGCCGCCCTGATCGAACCGTTCCTGGATTTCATGACCCGGCGCAACTGGGCCATGGTTCTGGTCTTCATCACCCTGTTCCAATACGGCGAGGGCTTGCTCGGCGTGATGGCCAATCCGTTCTATCTGGATATCGGGTTCACCAAGACCGAGATCGCCCTGGTGACCAAGGCCTGGGGCTTCGCCATGAGCATCGCCGGCGCGATCGTCGGCGGCATCCTGGTTGCCCGTTTCGGGTTGTTGCGCGCCCTGTTCGCCTGCGGCGTCATGCAGGCGGCGGCCAATCTGGCCTTTGCCTGGCTGGCCGGTCAGGGCCCGTCGATCCCGGCGCTGACCGTGACCATCGCGCTGGAAAACCTGACCTCGGCCATGGCCACGGCGGCCTTCGTCGCCTATCTGTCCGGGTTCTGCGACCGCGCCTACAGCGCCACGCAATACGCCCTGCTGTCGGCCTTCGCGGCCCTGGGGCGGAAGATCTTCGTCGCCGGCGGCGGCGAGGCGGCCCAGGCCTTGGGGTGGAAACTCTATTTCGTCGGCACCACCATGGCGGCGATCCCGGCCCTGTTGGTCCTGCTCTGGCTCATGAACCGGGATCGGCATTTCCGCTGACGACCAATCCCGTACGGGTCATTTTGTATACAAAGTGCGGGACTCTATTCGCAAAAGCGGCCAAAATCCGGGGCAATTAAAAACGCCAATCCAACTCTATCCCGGAGGACCCATCCCTTGCGCGCCACCACCCAGCTTCGCCAACTTCTCAAATCCAAGGAAACCCTGGTCGTTCCCGGCTGCTACGACGCCATGTCCGCGAAGGTCATGGAACTGGTCGGCTTTCCCGCCGTCTACATGACCGGCTACGGCACCTCGTTGGCGCTGCTCGGCATGCCCGACGCGGGCTTGGCGACGATGACGGAAATGCATCTCAACGCGCGCTACATGGCGAACGCGGTCAAGGTGCCGCTGATCGCCGACGCCGACAACGGCTACGGCAACGCCATCAACGTGATCCGCTGCGTGCGCGAATACATTCAGACAGGTGCCGCCGCGATTCATATCGAGGATCAGGCCATTCCCAAGCGCTGCGGCCATGTCGCCGGGCGGCGCGTGATCCCCATGGCGGAAGCGGTCGGCAAGTACCGCGCGGCGGCCGATGTGCGGGACGAACTTGATCCCGATTTCGTGCTGATCGCGCGCACCGACGCCCGGGGGGCCCACGGCGGCAACCTGGACATCGCCATCGAGCGCGCCAACGCCTATCTCGAAGCCGGCGCCGACATCGCCTTCGTCGAAGGCCCGACCACGCGGGACGAGGTCGAACGCATCTGCAAGGAAGTGAACGGCCCGATCCTCTATAACCAGACCGGCGTGTCGCCGCGCTTCACCTCCGACGAGATGACGGCGCTCGGCATCGCCCTGACCATTCTGCCGGGGGCCGCCCATCGCGCCACCCTGAAGGCCCTCTATTCCTTCGCCGCCGACATGAAGGAACGGGGCCCCATGGTCGAGGCCGAACTGTTCGACAGCCTGAAGGGCCATCCGGTCGGCGATTTCCACACCTTCGCCGGCTTCGATCAGATCATGAAATGGGAAGAGGCCTATATGGACGAGGCGGAACTGGAGAAATACCAGGATTCCGTGGGCTTCCAGCCGGGCAGCAAAACCTGAGCGCCGTGCATCCGGCGCGAACGCCGTTTTGAGTATAAGCGGGGCAAGTAACGA
Organism: Rhodospirillaceae bacterium; assembly: GCA_003488105.1. Next base: position 995 of record DNMS01000269.1, on the reverse strand, counting down.
CTAGCCCGTTGCGTGGTCCTGAGCCTTGTCGCCGCGCACCTGGGCGAGGGCCGCGTCGATGGTCGTCTCGAAGGCGACCAGGGGCGGCGTGATCTCGTGATTGGTCAAATCGCGGCGCACGCTCGCCGACACGCCGGTCAGGATCACGGCGACGCCCTGGCGCTGCGCCTTCTTGGCCAGGCCGTCGATGGTGTTGGCGGCCGTCGAATCCAGGAACGGCACGGCGGCCAGGTCGATGATCAGCGCCTTATGGGTGTCGGAAATGCGCTCCAGCACCGATCCGATGGAGGCCGCCGCCCCGAAAAAGAAGGCGCCGACGATGCGGTAGACGACGACGTCCGGGTCGGACGCGTCGTCCTCGTCGTAAGGTTTACGCCCGCCGTTGGCGTCGTCGGCCTTGTCCTCGGCGACGAAGGGCCGGTGGCTTTCCACCGCCGTGGTCTTGGACATGCGGTGGATGAACAGCACCGATCCCAGCGCGAAGCCGACGACGATGGCTTCCGTGAGGTCGCGGAAGATGGTCAGGCCGAGCGTCGCGAGCAGCACCAGGGCGTCGCCGCGCGACGCGCGGATCAGGGTCGCGAAGGCGTGCTTTTCGATCATCTTCCAGGCGACCACGGCCAGCACCCCGGCCAGACTGGCGAGCGGGATATAGGCCGCGAGCGGCGCCGCCACCAGAATGAAGCCCAGCAGAAACAGGGAATGCATGATCCCGGCGATGGGGCCGTGGGCGCCGGCGCGCACGTTGGTCGCCGTGCGGGCGATGGTGCCGGTCACGCAGATGCCGCCGAACAGCCCGGAGCCGACGTTGGCGATGCCCTGCGCCACCAGCTCGCAGTTGGAACGGTGACGCCGCCCGGTCATGCCGTCGGCGACCACCGCCGACAACAGGGATTCGATGGCGCCCAAAAGCGCGAAGGCGACCGCATTGGGCAGCACGGCCTGGACCTTGATCCAGGTCACCTCGGGCAGGGCCGGCAGCGGCACGCCCTGGG